>JAKSPA010000036.1 GCA_024405235.1 Lentisphaeria bacterium | reverse complement strand
CGTCTACTTCCACGACATCCGCTTTGGCGATCAGGACACGCCAGCCGATTCCCGTGGTATGGACCAGCCGTCCTCTGCCAAGCAATCTCCATCTGACCATGGCGACGGATCGTCCGCTTGTGGAGGCTCAGCCGGATACGCCAGAAGCGTGGGACACGTTCCTTTCCATCTGGGGCGGCGAAGAGAAGGTCGTGCTTCTGATCGAGGGTGGCGGCGAACTGGCTGCGAATGCTCTTTCATGCGGCATAGTCAATCAAGTGCAGTTCTTCCTGGCGCCCATGATAATCGGCGGAAGAGATTCCGTGCCTTCCGTCGGCGGAATCGCACCGGAGAACCTGCTTGGTGCTGTGCATCTTTCCAGACCGCGTCTTGAATTCGTCGGCGAAGATCTTCTTTACATCGCGTATCCCGACAACTGCAAATAGACATCGAACGAAGCAAAGACGATGTTCACAGGAATAGTTCAGTCTGTAGGTGCCGTCAAGGGCTTCCAGCGCGTCGGTTCTGGCGCACGTCTGACGGTGGATACTGGTCTCCCTGAAAAGACGTTGAAATTGGGAGACAGCATTGCCGTGGACGGATGCTGCCAGACCATAGCCGCGCTTGATGGCGCCGTGTGCGTTTTCGATTGCCTTGCGGAAACATTGAACCGAACCAATTTCAGGGATTATCGTACGGGACGTCTGGTCAACATCGAACCTGCGCTTGCCGTCGGCGACCGTCTTGGCGGTCATATAGTTCAGGGGCACGTGGACGCGGCGATGCACGTCATGGAAATCAAGCGCCGCGGCGGCGATCTTGCCTTGACTGTTCGCCGTCCGGATCGTTCGTCTTTCCCGATGGTTCAGAAAGGCTCGATAGCGATCAACGGCGTGTCGCTGACTGTCGCCGAACTTACGGAGGAATCCTTTACGGTATGCATCATTCCGCACACTTGGGCGGCAACTTCGCTGAAGGCGCTGAATGCGGGTGACTGCGTGAATCTGGAAGCCGATCTCGTTGGAAAATACATAGCGGAACTCTGCCGCAATTCTGCTCCGTCCATTACGATGGAAGGACTTAAGTCGGCGGGTTTCTAAACACACAACCACAGGAAAACACAAATGGAATTCACTGTTGTTGAAAATGGCGGTGTCTGCTCTCCGAAAGGATACAGAGCCGCAGGCGTGACTGCCGGTCTGAAACCGAGCGGGCAGCCGGATCTGGCAATGCTTGTCAGCGACGCTCCCGCAGTTGTCGCCGCATCCTTTACAAGCAATCTTTTCGCTGCGGCTCCAGTTGAATGGGACCGCAAGATCGTGCGTCAGGAGACGCCTGTCCGCGCCGTTGTGGTCAACAGCGGCGTTGCCAATGCCTGCACTGGCGTCCAGGGCGCTCAGGACGCGAAGGTCATGGCATCCTACGCGGCGGAAAAACTCGGCATTGCCGCAGAGGAGGTTCTGGTTTCATCTACAGGTGTCATTGGAAAGATGCTTCCGATGGACATCATTCGCCACGGAATCGATTTGGCTGTCGAGTCGCTTTCGACGGATGCCAATCAGAAGGCCGCACGCGCAATCATGACCACCGACACAGCAGAGAAGCGCATCGCAGTCAAGATGACGATTGGCGGAAAGGAAATCACCATCGGCGCAATGACGAAGGGCGCTGGAATGATCGCACCGCAGATGACGCTGTGCACCAGCCATCCGCGGCAGGCCACGATGCTCGCGTACTTCACGACGGACGCGGCTATTTCACGCAATGCGCTGCAGGACGCTCTCGGACGCGCTTTGGACAATTCATTCAACCGCATCGTCGTCGATGGCGACACCTCCACCAACGACACAATGGTTGTGATGGCGAACGGTCTGGCGGGAAATGCCGAAATCCATCGCGAGAGTCCCGAATTGGACGAATTCGCCGCGGCGCTGGAATATTGCGCGCAGTATCTTGCAAAGGCGATGGTTCTTGATGGCGAGGGCGTTTCCAAATTCGTGGAATTGCGTGTGTTTGGAGCAATAGACGACGCAAGCGCTCGTCAGGTCGCCGAAGCGATTGCGCGTTCGCCGCTATGCAAGACAGCATGGTATGGTCAGGATCCAAACTGGGGCCGCATCCTCTGCGCCGCAGGTTACAGCAAAGTGCCCTTCAAACCCACGCAGGTGGATTTGGATTTCGACGACGTGCCGATTGTCCGTAGCGGTCTGGCTGCACCAGGGACCACGGACGAAGAGATGGCTGCGGTGCTGAAGAACCGCTCCTTCCGCGTGAAGCTCTGCATCGGGCAGGGACCGGGCCGCTTTGTCCTCTGGACATGCGATTTGACTCACGATTACGTGAAAATCAATGCGGATTATCACACCTAATAGCGTCTTCATAAGTCACTAACGCACTGTGTCACCGCTGCTGCACATTCTAGGCCATCCAGATTTTCCGCTCGGAACCGACGGTCATCCAGAGGATTCCCAACTCTTCAACTGCTGGAATTTCTGCCAGATGGCCGAGTGCCTCGACATACCGTATGTCTATTACGGCGTGGATGGTTCGGTTTGCCCGCCTGGCAAATGCGGACGCGTTGTCTGTTTGGGGCAGTCGCAGGAGCGCTGGGCTTTTCGGAACGCATGGCATCGTGAATACACCAAAAGGCTGAACAAGGCTCTGGCGGAGAATCTAAAGGATGACGGCGACAGCGAATGGATAGCGTCAGTATACGGCGTGGCACAGTGCGACATCAGCGCTCCAAAGGACATTCCTGTCTTTGAACCGATGCTTGGCTATGGTTCCTGCTGGACGCACTATCGCGTCTTTCCGTCTTACGCGCAGCAGAGTTTCATTTACACGAAACAGACCGATACCATAAAGGACCGCTATTTCGACACTGTCATTCCGCATTTCGTCAACCAGAACGACTATCCGATGTCGGCGAATCATGGTGACTATTTGGTATTTCTGGGGCGCAATGCGGAAGACAAAGGCGTGGCAATTGCCCGCGAGATAGCCTCTTCCTCTGGTCTTGAATTCCGCGAGGTCCACCAGGGATGCTTCGGCTGCGAGAAGGCGAAACTGCTTGGTGAGGCGCGCGCCGTCCTTATGCCTACGCTCTATCTGGAGCCCTTCGGCTATGTGTCCATCGAAGCGATGATGTGCGGCACACCGGTGATTGCGACAGACTGGGGCGCCTTCCCTGAAATCATTCGCGAAGGAGTGGACGGCTTCAGATGCCGCACAGCAGCGGAATTCGCCGACGCCGTCAAACGTGTGCCGACTCTTGATCGCGCTGAAATCAGGCGTGGCGCATTGGCGCGTTTCACCGTCGCGGCCGTGGCGCCCTCATACGGCCGCTATCTCAATTTCATTTGGAATGTACATCGTTATGGGGGGTACTACGCCCCCGATGCAACAAGGAAAAAATAAAATGATCAACATCACTCCTGATCTTGAACAGTTCTCTCTCGGCGAACCAGGCGGTTCTGTAAGCATGAAGCCCAACGCGTCATCTGCAAAGAAGGCTCCCGCAAAGAAGGCTCCCGCTAAAGCAGTCGCAAAGGCATCTTCCTGCAAATGCGCATGCAAAAAAACATCAGGCAAGAAGTCCAAGGAACCTGCCGCAGGCAGCGCGTTCCCTGCTCTTGACGCAGGTCCTTCCGGACCGATGTTCGGCGGCGGCATGTTCATGGACGGTCCATCCGGACCAATGTTCGACGGCCCCTCTGGGCCGATGCGCTAACTTGCTTGCGCCAAGGCGAAAACAATATACAACACTTTTCAGCATCAAAAAAAGATTCTCATGAAACACGTTCTTGGAATTGATATCGGCGGCACGAAGATCGCCGTATGCATCGCCAGTGAAAACGGAGAAATTCTCGCAAGCGGTCGCTTCCCGTCAAAAGGATTGAACTACGAAGATGCCATTCAGAAGATGGTTGCTTTGGCGAAGGAACTGCTCGCATCGAAGCAGATGTCCATTTCCGACGTCTCCGCTTGCGGAATTTCGGCACCAGGACCATTGGATGTGCCAAACGGCATGCTTCTCCGCTCCCCCAACATGACGTGGGGCGATAAACTGCCTATCCAGAAGGATCTTACGGAAATGCTCGGAATTCCTGCAATTCTGGAAAACGATGCCAATGCGGGAGCGCTTGCGGAGTGGTTCTTCGGCTGCGGAAAGGGCAAGAAAGACATCATCTACATGACGATGTCCACTGGTGTCGGCGGCGGTATCGTCGCAGGCGGTCATCTGATTCACGGCATCGGAGGAAATGCGGGCGAAATCGGTCATATCGTTCTGGATATCAATGGCTACGAGTGCAACTGTGGACTCCGCGGATGCCTTGAGGCGTACACTGGCGGAAAGGCTGTGGAGCAACGCATGCAGGCCGCTCTCAAAGACCGTCCGAATCACGAGTTCTTCAGACTCGAATGCGTTGACGGAAAAGTGGAAAATCTGAACTTCCGCGCACTTCTTGAGGGCGTGCGCAAGAAGATTCCATTGGCTTTGGAATGGTGGGACGAATATTGCCTCAGAATGGCTCAGGGCCTGGCAATCATCATCACATCTTTCAATCCGGAAATCGTCGTTCTCGGAACCACTGCATTCTACGCAGGCGATCTGCTCATGGATCCTCTCATGAAACTGCTGCCGCGTTTCGCATGGAAGGATTTCTACAACACCGTGACAATTCGCACAAGCGCGCTCGGATTGCGAATCGGCGAACTGGCTGGCGTTTCCGTCGCCTTTAACGAACTCTACGAAAAGGGCCTCTGGAAACCACAGGAATAGCAAAGACGCCCCGCAGATAACGTGTTCCGTCTGCGGGGTTCTTGACAAAAATATTCGGACAACGTCGGACTTTATTGCATTAAAGGCAATTTGTTAGGCGTTGTCAAGTTGAAAAAAATATAAAATGGATTAAATTGTGCAGTTTCGCGTTAATGATACTAAATCATAAACTTACGGAGAAACCATAGTGAATAGCGCACTTCTTAAATTTTTGTCATTCGCCCAAGAGGCAACGGAAGCAGCCGCTCCTGCTACACAGGGTGCAAACGCCGCACGTCCAAGCGCAGGCGGTTTTGGTAGCCTTTGGATCTTCATTCCGATTTTCGGTCTGATGTATTTCCTTATGATCCGTCCTCAGCAGAAGAAGCAGAAGCAAATGCAGGAAATGCTGAGCAAAGTGAAGGCTGGAGACAAAGTCATGCTGAACAGCGGTGCTCTCGGCACCATCGTCAGCGTCGCCGAAAAGACCGTCCGCGTGTCCTTCTGCGATGGACACCAGATCGATTTCGTCCGTGCCGCAATTGCGGAAATTCTTACCGAATTCCCTTCCGACAAGGTCGAGAAAAAATAGAATTTTAGTAACAAACAGTTAAGTTCAAATCATCTATGAAAAAGTCTCTGCTTATCCGTTGGATTATTATCTTGGCCGTTGTCATCGGCTGGGGAATTTCCATTTTCCCGATGAAGGACGGTGATTTTCTTGCCGAATTCAACACACGCGCCCAGAAGACGATAGATGCGCTGCAGAAAGACGGCGCAGTCACCGTCACTGGCATTCCTGCATCGCAGGCTCTGGACGAGTGGAAGGAACTGAACCGCCGCATCGAGTGCCTCAAGAATGGTCAGGATCTCTCCGGCAACGCGCTGGAGAATGCAGAACGCTATTCTGCATATAAGCTTGTCGAGATTGCCGCACGCGGCGACAACGAGACACACCGCTCCATCCGTCTCGTCAATTTCGTTCCGGTTCCTCACATGAACGCTGTCAACAACAAGACAGTCATGCGTTTCGTCCGTGCAAAGACCGCCGGAAAGCTACATCTCGGCCTTGATCTGCAGGGTGGCACCGAATTCGTCGTTTCTTTCAGTGACGAAAACCTGCCTGAGGGCGTCACAGCGGAAAACGTTCGTGACCAGATTCTGGAAATCCTCCGCAATCGTCTGGACAAATCCGGTGTCACCGAACCAGAGCTGAAGGGCATCACTTCCACCGACGTTTCCATTCGCATGCCTTCTGTCGATGAAGGCGACAAGACTGGCATCCGTGCCACGATCAAGGACGCTGCAAAGCTCCAGTTCTTCCTTGTCAGCAACGACAACGCTTCTCTGGTCGCACAGTACGAATCCAATCGGGATTTCGTCAATCCTCCAAACGTCATCCGCAAGGAGATGGTCGAGGAGCGCAACGGAGAAGAGATCACCGAGACAATCTTCCTTGAACGCCAGCCTGCCCCAGTCCGCGGCGAGGACGTGAAGTCCGCCTTCCCGACCACCAACGAGTTCGGTCAGTGGGCGATTTCCATGTCCTTCAACGATCGTGGCGCAAAGGCATTTGGCGATGTGACTGGCGCGAATGTCGGACGTCGTCTTGCCATCGTCTTGGACGACACCTGCTATTCGGCACCGAACATCCAGGGCGCAATCACCGGCGGCAATGCACAGAGCACAGGTTCCTTTACGTTGGAAGAGGCAAAGCGTCTGGCTGGTGTCATCTCCTCTGGTAATCTTCCTGTTTCCATCGACATCTCTTCCGAATTCGGTACCGAGCCTTCTCTTGGTGCGGATTCAATCCAGTCAGGACTTTTCGCAGGCGTTCTCGGCCTGGTCATCGTTCTGCTCTTCATGCTCGCGTATTATCGCTTCTGCGGATTCATCGCCGACGTCGCTCTGATTGTGAACACGATTCTGGTTCTCGGAACCATGGCTCTGCTGAAGGCGACCATCACCATGCCTGGTATCGCTGGTATGGTTCTGACCATCGGTATGGCAGTTGACGCAAACGTTCTTATCTTCGAGCATATCCGCGAAGATTTGGCAAAGGGCCATTCCGTCGAGAACGCCGTCAAGGGTGGTTATGCAGGCGCCTTCTGGGCGATCTTCGACTCCAACCTGACAACGCTGCTCACCTGCTGGATGCTCTACATCTTCGGTTCTGGCACCGTTCAGGGCTTCGCCGTCACACTGGCGTATGGTATCATTGCCTCCATGTTCACCGCGCTGTTCATGACTCGTGCAATCTTTGATCTCTTCATCCACAATGGCTGGGTCAAGAAACTCTCCATGGCCGAGATGAGCTTCCTCAAGAATTGCAACTACAACTTCGTCAAACTGATGAAGCCTGCAGTCATTCTCTCCATCACGCTCGTTGTCATCTCCCTCGTCGGTTCCATTATTCGCGGCAGTAGCCTCATGGGCATCGACTTCGCGGGCGGCACGCAGCTGACATACTCCTGCAATGGCGAGGAGCCTGATGTCGCGAAGGTCCGTGAATATCTCTCTCAGCAGGGCTATGACACCGCAAAGGTCGGTTACAAGCGCGGTCAGTCCGGCGAGACGGAATTGGAAGTCGTCGTTCCCGCTCTGAAGGAGGGCGACACTCCCGATGTATTCAGCAAGAATCTTGACGAAACATTCCCTCAATGCGAAATGACGCAGGGCTCCATCTATCAGGTCGGTCCTTCCGTTGGCGGAAAGTTCCGCAGCGATTCCTGCAAGGCGGCGCTCTTCTCCTTCCTGCTCGCGTGCATCTATCTCGCATTCCGCTTCGAGTGGATGTATGGTGTCGCGGCCGTCGTCGCAGTCATTCATGACGTCATCGTCGCCGCTGGACTCTTCTTCCTTGTCTTCCAGGGCGAACTCTCACTGACTGTAGTTGCAGGTTTCCTGACCATCGTCGGTTACTCTCTAAACGACACGCTCGTTACCTTCGATCGTATCCGTGCCGACAGCGAGACCAGCCAGCATCTCACCTACGGCCCGCTGATCAACAAAGCGCTTAACGCGACTCTCTCGCGTACGTTCCTCACGACACTGACCACGCTCTTCGTCGTGGTTACGTTAATGATCTTCGGCGGCGGTGTCATTCTGGATTTCGCCTTAGTCATGCTCTTCGGTCTTATCTGCGGAACGTTCTCCAGCTTGCTGATTTCCACATCCATCATCAAGCGCTGGCACAAGCACTCCGCACACGACAAGGTCGTTGCGAAGAAGGCTTAATCCTCTAAGCAAAAAAGGCAGCCCGAAACTTTTTCAGGCTGCCTTTTTTTGTTTCTAGATATGCGATATTTGGATGCCAGAAGAGATAAAAAAGAGAGATAGATATGTCTAAATGCCCATCACGCTAAGTATTGCTTCATTGACATGCTCGGAGGCAAATACGTTTTCAGCCAATTTGCGGCTTTCCGCACCCATTGTCGTGCATAGTGATGGATCATGTATGAATTTTTCCATTGCGAGTGCCAGATTATCTATGTCTTTTACGGGCACAAGGAAGCCGTTTGCGTTATCACGGACAGTCTCTCTGCATCCAGGTGCGTCGGTCGTGACAATAGGACGTCCGCAGGCCATGGCTTCCAGCGTGCTCATAGGAGTTCCTTCGTGGTAGCTTGGCAGAACAAAAACGGATGAGTCCGCAAGTGCCGCCAGCACGTTTTCCATTTCGCCTAGATATTCTATCGAACCATTATTGACGTAGGGCATCACGTCATCTGGACCCAGCGACGACGGATTGGTGTCGTAAGGTCCCACAAGAAGGAATCTGCATTGTGGATAACGGCTTTTTAGGCGTCGAGCGGCTTCCATGTATTCCGAAACGCCCTTGTCGCGAAGGATTCTTGCGACCATTATGAACGTGAGCGTCTCTGGAAAAGGCGTCGGTGCAAAACGATGGATGTCCACGCCGCTTCCGTGGATGAGAAGAGTCTTTTCCTTCGGGACGATATGCCCCTTGAGGAATATGCCACGGTCGTCTTCGTTCTGGAAAAAGACTGTATCGGCTTTTGCGAGAGCAAATTTGTATTGCTGTCTAAGAATGAATTGAATCAGTCGATTCTTGAGGCCAGATCCATGGAAGATTGAACCGAGCCCTGAAATCAGCGCATAGACGCCTGAAACGCCTGTCGCTCTTGCGGCAGGAATGCCATAAACGACGGCCTTGGCCTGACTACAGAACAATTTGTCTGGCTTCTCCTCTAGAAACAACTGCTTCAACGCCTTCATGGCGCGAAGATCTTCAAAAGGATTAAGGCCATTTCTCTTAAGCGGTATACTGCGGTAGCGAATGCCGTTGGCTGCAAAGCGAGAGCCCCATTCCGCCTCTGATTCCGCTCCGATGGCAAGTACATCGCATCCACGTGCCTGCATTTCATGAATGAGCGGCACTCTGAAATTCAGCAGAGATTTTGTGTAGGATGCGAGGACGATTACTTTCATATAGTATTTCTTTCTAATTCAGGAGTTTGCCGCTGCGGAGACTTTCATCCAGCCAGATTAGAGCTTCTTCGCGATTCGCAAATGGATGTTCCAATTCGTAGTCGTTGCATTTCTGAAGGACGGCGCCGAGCATCGGTCCAGTGTGGAGTCCGCGTTGAAGCAGATCCTTTCCACTGATCATCGGCTTAGGCGGATGTGGCTGAGCGTCTTCTATGCGCCAGAGTTCCACAAGTTTCTTCTGCAACTCAAGCCCTCCGAAGGACGCCAGAGAGTCCAGCCGAACGATTTCCAGCAGAAGTGGACACAACGAGTGCTGGAAATGTCTGCGTTGACGAGCCACGCGCGCTTTTGGAATCTGTATCGCTTCCATGTGATGGCGCACGAGATAGACGGCGCTGTCGATTGTTTCCGTAGAATGTCGGAGGCGTCGCAGGCATTCTGTGGCCAGTTCCGCCCCGAGGACATCGTGTCCGTTGAAATGTATTCTGTCCGCGCCGCGGGAGAAGGTGGCTGGCTTGCCTATGTCGTGCAGAAGCGCCCCCCATGAGAGCCAAAGAATCTCGTCCGCCGATGCTCTTTGCAGACGGCATTCGTCGTCGAAACGTTCCGCATCGGGGGGCGTCTTGTCAATTCGTCGAATGGTTTCGTCCAATTCGGAAAGCATCTTCAGCTGATGTTGCCAAACATCGCCTTCAGGATGGAATTGCGGTGGTTGTTCAACGCCACGTTCGGCCCATAGTTCAGGGAGGATGAATTCCAAAAGACCACTAGATTCCAGAAGTTCAAAGGCTTTGCGCGAGGCGCCGTTGATGAGCATTTTTCCGATTTCATCGCGAATGCGTTCCTGCGAAACGCAGGAGGGGACGCTGGACGCCTGCGCACAGAGCGCCTGCCATGACGATTCGTCTATGCGGAAACCTAAATTTGCCGCGAATCTTATCGCACGGAGCATTCTGAGCTTGTCTTCTTGGAACCGCTCATTCGGATTGCCGACGGCGCGGAGAATTCCATTCTTCATATCTGATTCGCCGCCAACGAAATCAAGCAGTTCAGATGCAATAGGATCGTAGAGCAGGGCATTGACAGTGAAATCGCGCCGCTTTACATCTTCCTGCATGCCTACATATCGTATGCCGTCCGGATGCCGTCCGTCCGAATAGGTCGATTCGCCGCGGAAGCTCGCCACTTCATAGGGCGTTCCATTTTCGCCCAACACGAGAATTATTCCGAATTGCTTTCCTACGGGAAATGTCTTCTTGAAAAGCGCTTCGACTTCTTCCGGACGGGCACTGGTGGCAATGTCCCAATCGTGAGGGTTGCGTCCAAGAAGAGCATCGCGAACGCAGCCACCAGCGAGCACCGCCTGGTAGCCTGCTTGTTGAAGATGGCGCACCACGCCTATTACTTCAGAAGGGCATTTGAAATTTCGGAAGGGCATTTATATCTATTTGAGATGTTATCGTGAAAAGAAAGGCGCGTGCGAAGCGGTATGGGGAATAACATAATGCCACAAGCGCTCCTTGGCTGGCTAGAGTGCGCAATCTCGGCGGCTTGACAGCCGCCGCGCGACTAA
>JAKSPA010000035.1 GCA_024405235.1 Lentisphaeria bacterium | reverse complement strand
TCAGCGTGCTTACCCTGGGCTACCATATTGCGCCCCCTCCGGGGGCTTCGCCGCTGTCGCGGCTAAAATGCCCTGGCATGGCAAAGGTTCTTATCAGACAGTGCAGGGATTTGTGGCACAAATACGCAAAAGGCCTTTGCATTGAAAAGATTATTTTAGTGCATATTGTTTGAAATCAATAGAGTATGAATTATTCAACAGACACTAGGTAGTTCTAGCTGCGCCAGACATAGTGCCGCGGAGCTTTTGTTCCGCGGAAAACATGCGTGAATGATTTGCCGTCGGGGGAAAATAGATCCCCCCTTGTGGTTATGCATTCCTGTCCTTTTCAGGGGCCTTGGTGCCGTTCATCACGAAATGTGAGAGGGCGAAGTATCCAATAAGAAATATGGCCAATCCAGCGAGAATCAGCCAATAGTGCTGCATGATCATCTGTTTCCCGCAGGGAATGAGTTCGCTATAGGACATGTCGGTTGTACTTCTGCCAAGACAGAAGCCGACGGCAGTCAGGATGATCGTCCAGATTCCTGCGCCTGCTCCAGTGAAGAAGGTGAATTTGCCGAGAGGCATTTTGGCGAGTCCTGCGGGTAGGCTGATGAGTTGTCGGATGACAGGAAGCAGTCGACAGACAAAGGTCGCAGGTGCACCATATTGTCTGAAGATTTCCTGCGCACGATCCAGCACGGGAGGCTTGATGAAGAAGTATTTGCCGTATCTTCTGATGAACGGCTCGCCGAGCCATAGCGCCAGATAGTAGTTGACGTAGGCGCCGACAAGAGAGCCAAGTAGTCCCACGATGATCGCGATGGAGAAGTCACCCCACGGATGTCCAAGGGTGAGCTCTCCACGTGCCGCAAGGAAGCCTGCGGGAATCATGACCACTTCGCTTGGAAATGGTATGAAGGAACTCTCGACCGCCATCAATACGAAAATGGCGACGTAGCCCCACGTTCCCGCGTATTGGCTCCATTCGGTCAGTTGTGCGCCGAAATCTATGCCCATTGCGACTAGAGCTTTTCGACGCTGATCTTGACGCGAAGCGTGTGGCTCTCGCCTGGCTTCAGTGTCTTTGAATCGTAATCGACATTGCAGTTCTCAACGCAGATCATGTTGAAGTATTCCAGATCGCCGAAATCCGGCATGTTCTGGGACTTCTTGATCCACGGATTCCAGACGACGCCAGTGTCGCTTCCTTCCTTGTCGATGACAATCTTGCGTCCCATGACAGGATCGGTGATGACTGCGCTGCCAGGGCACTTGAGATAGACACGGTCGGTTTCTGCCGTGATTGTCACATCACCAGGCTGCGGATTGGCGGCTGGTGGATTTGCAGGGGCCTTGTCGATGAATTTGCATCCGTCGAAACCATTGACGCTGACCTGTCTGCAGTCGCCGATGGCGTAGTATGTATGCAGTGCCTGTGCATAGGTGAATTCCGTGTCGCCTGTATTGACTGTCTCAAGGGCGAGCTGGAGAGTGCTGCCGACGACGATTGTCATGGTCAGATTGAAAGCGTATGGCCAGATTGCTCTGGAGGCTTCGGAATCTTCGACTGCCAAAGTGACGGTCGTGCTGTCAGCGCCATTGTCCTTCCAGTCGACGAGTTTCCACATGAACTGTCTGATGAAGCCGTGTGAAGTCGTTGCGTTTGGATATTTTGCCTTGTCAGCGCCGCCGAACCATGGCCAGCAGACTGGAATGCCGCCGCGGATGGCTTTGCCGGTCTGAGAATATTCTGATTTTTCGGAGAGGAACATTACATCGCGATGTCCTGCTGGAACGAAGCTGAGGATATGAGCGCCCATCAGGCTGATTTCGCAACGTGCAGCGCTGTTTTGAACGTGGATTTCAGGAAGATTGCCGCGACCTGTGACTAGAGTGATCATTTTGGATTTTTCCGAAAAAGAAATTTAGAACAAAAGATAAGGCAAAAGAAAAATTGAGTATGAACTGTGCTGATGCGAGTGCCTAAGTGCGTCACGTCGCAACATGGCAGATGTCATTCAAAAAGCCATGTCGATAGATACCGCTCGCCGTTGTCAGGCAGAATCACGACGATATTCTTGCCAGCCATTTCAGGACGCTTCGAAAGCTTAAGCGCCGCGAAGAGGGCCGCGCCTGATGATATTCCCACGAGAAGGCCTTCGCGCGTGGCTGCGGCGCGTGCCGTGTCGCCTGCTTCGTCAGCAGACACAGTGACGACTCCTGTAAGAAGCGACGGATCCATGGTCTTAGGGATGAAGCCTGCGCCGATGCCCTGCAGTTTATGCGGACCAGGCTTGCCGCCGGAAAGAACTGCGCTCGTGTCTGGCTCCACGCCGTAGATTTCTATGTTGGCTTTCTTCGAGCGGAGGTATCTGGCGGTTCCTGTCAGGGTGCCGCCAGTTCCGACGGTGGCGACGAGAACATCGACTTTGCCCGCCAGATCATCCCATATCTCAGGGCCGGTGGTCGCTTCGTGTGCGGCTGGATTGGCGGGATTCTCGAACTGCTGCAGAATGACGCCGTTGCGTTCTTGCGCAATGCGTTCGGCGGCGGCGATCGCACCGTTCATGGCATCGGCGCCAGGCGTTAGGACGACTTCCGCGCCGTATGCCTTTGCCAGCCGCTGCCTCTCAACGCTCATCGTTTCGGGCATGGTCAGCACGAGATGGTAGCCCTTCACGGCTGATGCAAGTGCGAGACCTATGCCCGTGTTGCCGCTTGTCGGCTCGATGATCGTCATGCCAGGCTTCAATCGTCCATCCTTTTCCGCTTCGGCAATCATGGCCAATCCGACGCGATCCTTTGCGGAACCGCCTGGATTGAAGAACTCCATCTTCGCAAAGATAGTTGCATTTCCGTTGTTCAATTTTGATATTCGAACAAGGGGAGTCTTGCCTATTGTCTGGAGGATGTTGTCGAAAAGCATGGCTTGTCGGTCGAAGATGCGTTGTTACGGGGCAGGGGAGCGATTAATTCTTCTTGCTGAAAATCTTCTTCGCTGCGAGTGCGGCGAGAATCGCCGCCATCGCCAGCAGGATAACGCCAAGCGCGACCTGCAGATGGTTCTTTCCAAGATTCACTTTGACAAGATTGATCAAAGCGAAGACAGATATGACGAACATGAAGAGCATCGGCAGCATTGCGAAGAGCCAGCGGCACTTGTTGCGAAGCAGATAGAGCGTCACCGTAAGCAGCGTCATTGCGGCGAGAAGTTGGTTTGCGGAACCGAAAATCGGCCAGATTTTCGTGCTTTCGCCGCTCTGAAGCAGGATGAACGAGAGCACGACGATTGAAATCGTGCTGGTCCAGCGGTTGGAGAGGACCTTGCGGAAGGCGCTCGGTTCGGCGTTCGCGGCGGAGTTGTTGTCGGATTCCTGCGGGAGAATGAGTTCCTGCCACAGGCAGCGCGCAAGTCTGGTGCCTGTGTCGAGACTTGTGAGGATGAATGCGGAGATGACGAGCGAGATGAACGTTGTGCCGACAGTGGCTGGAATTCCGAGCGCTGTCACGAAGTGGCCGACGCCCATGGCGAACATGGTCGGTGCCGCGCCGCCGGTGGAGCTCATCAGGGCTTTGAAGTTGTCGCCGCTGAGATATGCGACTGCGCAGATTGCGATGACGGCCAGAACGCCTTCCAGAAGCATTGCGCCGTAGCCGACGGTCTTGATGTCCTTTTCATTGGCGAGCTGCTTGCTGCTGGTGCCGGAAGCAACGATCGCGTGGAAGCCGCTGCATGCGCCGCATGCGATGGTGACGAAGAGCATTGGCAGGATGTCAGGCATGAAACCGCCGCCTTCTGGAATGGAGATGGCCGGCAGCTTGATAGGCGCGTTGGCGACGACGATTCCAGCGATGGCGAGAATCATCATGCCGTAGAGCAGGAAGCTGTTGAGATAGTCGCGTGGCTGCAGGAGGATTCCGACGGGAATCGTGGATGCGATGAACGCGTAGTAGAGAAGCACGAGATACCAGATGGTCTTGGCGCCCTTGGGACCGATTCCAAGCATGGCGGAAAGATCGCATGGAATAAGCGTTCCGAACCATATCATGAGGAATGTCAGCGGAACGAACACCAGCGATGCTTCAAGCAGAGACAGGTGTTTTTCCTTCAGAAGGCATCCCATGACAGGCGCCATGAATATGAATAGAATCGAACTGGAGGCGACGGATGGCGTGTTGATGAACGCTGTTGCGACTTGATCCGTGAAGACTGCTACGACCAGCACAAGAAGCACGAGGCAGAAGATAAGGAACATCTGGCGACCGTAGTAGCCGAGTTCTTTCTCCACGATGTATGCGATGCTTCGGCCGTCATTTCTGATCGAGAGGAACATGGCCGCGAAGTCGTGCATTGCGCCGATGAAGACGCAGCCTAGAAGAATCCATGCGATTGCTGGAATCCAGCCGTATTTCGCGGCAAGAACGGGACCGACGATCGGACCGGCGCCTGCAATGGACGCAAAGTGATGTCCGAAGAGGACGCACGGATGCGTCTTGACATAATCCACGCCATCAGACAGACGTTCTGAAGGACATTTGCGGCTTTTGTCGACACCGAATATCTTCTCCAGGATATGTCCGTAAACGATAAATGCAAAGACGAAGTAGAGGCAACTTGCAACAAGAAGACTACGCGTGTTCATTTTTGTTATCGATTTGCGACGTCTGGTTCAGGCGTCAATTAAAAAAGAAACTTCGCTTAATTTAACGCAAGTAGGCCTTTTCAACGAAAAAATCAGACTCAAAGATGTCCATTTTACATAAAAATCTTTTTTGTGTGTTGAAAAATTGAATGCATGGAATATGTTTTGAAAAATTCTTTTTTTGTTTCATTCTGTAATACCTTAACCATCAACAAGCCAAATGAAAAATCGATCTACATTTCTGATGGCCCTTCTGGGCATTCTCTGTCTTTTCATGCTGAGTCCTGAGATCATGGCGCAGGAGGCCGCAGAAGCGGCTGAAACGGCCACGGTGAGCAATATGTTCATCGGTTCATGGTGGGCGGTTCTTCCTCCGCTTATCGCAATCGGTCTGGCGCTTATCACCAAGGAGGTTTATTCGTCCCTCTTCCTTGGAATCCTTTGCGGCGGACTCATGTCCAGCCAGGGCAATCCTCTGAAGATGATGGACTTGATCATCAATGAAGGACTCATAGCCGCGACGAAGGACATTGCGGGCATTCTGATTTTCCTTGTGATTCTCGGCATTCTCGTCGCATTGATCAACCGCACTGGCGCGGCTGCGGCATTCGGCAGGTGGGCGCAGAAAAACATCAAGAGCCGCACTGGAGCCGTGCTGGCCACATTCATTCTCGGCGTTCTCATATTCATTGACGACTATTTCAACTGCCTGACCGTCGGCGGCGTCATGCAGCCCGTCACCGACGCCAACAAGATCTCCCGCGCGAAGCTTGCGTATCTTATCGACGCAACAGCAGCGCCGATCTGCATGATCGCGCCGATTTCCAGCTGGGCGGCAGCTGTCGCGGAATTCTCCAAGGGCACTGGCTACAATGGTCTTGACCTTTTCATTCGCGCCATTCCTTTCAACTTCTATTCTCTGCTGACATTCATCTTCGTTCTCGGAATCACCTTCCTGAAGCTTGATTTCGGACCGATGGCACGCCATGAGCGCAATGCGATCATGAATGGCGACCTCTTCACGGAAGGCGGCGAAGTCGATGGTGGTGCAAAGCCTCTCGAAAACGCACAGGGCCGTTTCCTCGACATGCTCATGCCTGTGATCATCCTAATCATCATCTGCGTTCTCGCATTGCTTAGAGTCGGCGGATGGTGTGAAACTCTGGAAGACGGTTCCGTCAAGGGCTTCATCGATGCATTCGGTGATACCGATGCCACGACTGCTCTACCGTGGGGCGCACTTATCGCGCTCGTTCTCGCAGTGGTCTATCTGAACGGCCGCCGCGTCATCACCTTCAAGGAAGCCATGAAGTGCGTGCCAGAAGGTTTCAACGCAATGGTTCCCGCAATTCTGATTCTCTGCCTCGCCACGAGCCTCAAGAACATGACCGGTCTGCTCGAACTCAAGGAATACATCGCCGAGCTTATGGAAAACGGTGCTTCCAGCCTCGGCAATTTCCTGCCTGCTGTCATTTTCCTCGTGGCATGCGTTCTCGCATTCGCGACTGGCACTTCATGGGGAACCTTCGGTATCCTCATCCCAATCGTCTGCAACATCTTCGAGCCGACATCGCCGCTGCTGATCATCGGCATGTCCGCTTGCCTTGCAGGTGCTGTCTGCGGTGACCACTGCTCGCCCATCAGCGATACCACCATCATGTCTTCCGCAGGCGCCAAGTGCCAGCACATCAATCACGTGAGCACGCAGCTGCCTTATGCGATCACAGTCGCGGCAGTCTCTTTCATCGGATTCCTGCTCTCGGGCTTCATCCAGAACTGGTACGTTGTCTTCCCGATCACTGTGGTCCTCATGCTCGCGTTCCTCGTCGGTCTCAAATACGCGCAGAAAAAGAGCGTATAGCGGTCGCTGAATAAGTGACGTTGGACGACGCCCGCCTCTCCTGAAAAATTTTTCGGAGTCGCGGGCGTTTTTGTTTTTGAAAGTTCGAAATTAATATTGCCTCTTTTTTGTTGAAAAATCGCGTCAATTCACGACAATTCAGCCGAAATGGTTTATCTTATGGAAAATTACGTCAGTCGGTGACTTTTTACTTGGAAGAGAATAATGGACCAATCGAAGATTCGCAATGTAGCTATCATCGCGCACGTCGACCACGGCAAGACCACGCTTGTTGATCAGTTGTTCAAGTTCAGCGGCATGTTCCGCGACAATCAGAAGGTCGAGGAGTGCATGATGGACTCCAACGCCATCGAGCGCGAGCGTGGCATTACAATTACGAGCAAGAACGGTTCTTTTGCATATAAAGACTATACGATCAACATCATCGACACTCCCGGACACGCGGATTTCGGCGGTCAGGTCGAGCGCGTTCTCAAGATGGCCGACGGCGCACTTCTGCTTGTGGATGCTCAGGAAGGCCCTATGCCGCAGACGTTCTTCGTGCTCAAGAAGGCGCTGTCTCTTTCTCTTCCTATCATCGTTGTCATCAACAAGATCGACAAGCCTGCAGCGCGTCCGTATTGGGCGGTTGATCAGGTATTCGATCTCTTCGTAAGATTGAATGCTCCAGACGAACTGCTTGATTTCCCTGTGGTATATGCCTCCGGACGTGACGGATGGTCTGTTGACAAGCTCGACGACGAGCGCAAGGATCTCATGCCTCTGTGCGAACATATCGTAAAGGACATTCCTGCGCCGAAGGGCGATCCGGAGGGACCGTTGCAGGTGCTCATCTCCACGCTTGACTACTCGCCTTATCTCGGCCGTATCGGCATCGGAAAGATTACCAGCGGCAAGATCGACATCAACCAGGCCACGGCAGTCGCCATGCGCGACGGTTCGCTGAAGACCGCGCGAATCGCTCAGATTTTCCGTTTCGAGTCAAACAAGAAGTTCCAAGTGAACGAGGCCTCCTGCGGCGACATCGTCGGAATCGCAGGCATGAACGACGTGACCGTCGGATGCACATACACATCTCCTGAAAATCCGATTCCGCTTCCGCCGACGCCAATCGATCCGCCGACAATCTCCATGAACTTCCTGCCGAATGGATCGCCTTTCGCAGGTCAGGAAGGCACATACCTCACCAGCAGCCATCTCGAAGAGCGCCTTCGCCGCGAGACGATGTCCGATGTGGCTCTGCAGGTCGAGCCGCTTGGCGTTGGACAGGGCTTCGCGGTCTCCGGACGTGGCGAACTGCATCTTTCGGTTCTCATCGAGCAGATGCGTCGTGAGGGCTACGAGATGGAATGCACGCGTCCTGTCGTCATCTTCCAGACTGGTCCGAACGGCGAAAAACTTGAACCCTACGAAGAACTGACAGTCGATGTCGATCAGAATTACGTCGGCCCTGTCATGGAGAAACTCGGTCTCCGCAAAGGTCGCATCCAGTCCATGGACACCGACAACGGCATGGCACGAATCGTCTATCTGATTCCGACGCGAGGCCTTCTCGGTTATCGTTCCGAGTTCATGACCGACACCAAAGGCCTGGGCGTCATTAACTATCTCTTCAGCGGTTATGAACCATACGCAGGCGAAATAACATACCGCCAGCGCGGCGCGATGGTCTCAATGTGCGCATGTGATGCAGTGCCTTACGCACTCTTCAATCTGCAGGAACGCGGACGTCTCTTCCTTGGCCCCAATGCGAAAATCTACGCGGGACAGATCATCGGCGAGAACTCACGCGAAGGCGACATGCTTGTCAATCCAGGCAAGGCGAAGAAGCTCACGAACGTCCGTGCCGCTGGTTCCGATGAAAATATCATCCTTACTCCTCCGCTCATCATGAGTCTTGAGGACTGCATCAGTTTCATCAACGACGACGAATTGATGGAGGTCACGCCGAAGTCGATTCGCCTTCGCAAGCGTGTCTTGAAAAAGTGGGGCTGGTCAGGTGGTGACTAATTCTTACAAGTGACTGATCTAGAATACATTGGAGTCGTTGTTGTCAGTTATCGCTCGCCAGAGCGGACTGCGGCATTCGTGAAGGAGCAGTTGACAAAACTGCCCTTCAAATACCGCATCTGTGTCGTGGACGTGGCATCGACTACGGAGAACAGGCTCGCTCTTGGCAAGTTGCTTCCGCCAGAAACAGGACGGCTCTTCTGTGAGGAAAATCTAGGCTATTCGCGTGGAAACAATCGCGGCGCAAGAAAGCTCCGCGAAGCGGTCGGCGGTCTGAAATATCTTTGCATCCGCAATGACGATGCTCTTTTCGACGAAGAGTCGCATCTGGAGAGGATGGTCGATTATCTTGACGAACATCCGGATTGCGGAATCGTCGGACCATCGGTGGTCGGCACAGACGGCTTGGAACAGTCGCCATGGGACACAGCCGACGATTTGGGTGCGCATGAACGTTATCACAAATGGGAAGCGCCTTTCGGTGGCGAATCCAGAAGGTGCTACGCGGTCCGTGGTTGTGCGCTGATGATTCGCGCAGATGCTTTCTTCGATGTCGGCGGATTCGACGAGGAGTATTTTCTGTTTTTCGAGGAACCGGTTCTCGGTGAAAAGTTCACGAAGATCGGTCTTTACACATGGTATCTTGCCGAAAGCCATGTGACGCATCTTGGCAGCGCTACAATCAAGAAGGAGCTTGCCAGTTGGAAGATATACAAACTCTATCGCGAAAGTTTCATGCGGACCGCGATAAAATATTGGAAGTGGGGCTGGCTACGGCGCATTACATGGCCGCTTAGACATGCCATCGCAAAGTTCTTCCAGAGGGATTAGGCACAAGGGTGCCTATGCACGCGGGGCTTATACACACGCGGGGGCCTATGCACGCGGGGCTTATACACCCATGGGTGCCTATGCACGCAAGGTGTAAACTGCGGAGCAAGCTCCGCAGCACAACTTAGAGCCCCATGGGCGGCTATGCACGCGGGGCTAGAAGGCTTTGTGGAAGATGGCGAGTATATCTTCGTAGGCAAGAGGCATGTCGCCTAGCAGCTTGCGCGTCTTGTTGCGCGAGCAGCCGAGGGCCAGACGCTCCAAATCCTCTTCACGGACGCCGAGAGTTCTTAGATTGGTCGGCATGCCGATTGAGGCGTAGTATTCTTCCTGCAGATCGATGGCCTTCTCGATGGTCTTTTCAGGATGTTCGAAATCAATGTCCACATTCCATACACGCGAAGCGTATTGCAGCCATCGCGGGATGTTCGCGCGATAGACGTATCTCGCCCAACTGCACCAGATTGCCGCAAGGCCGGCACCGTGTGCCACCTGCGGATACAGTCCAGAGACTTCATGCTCGAACTGGTGCACGATCAGTTGGGTGACGCGTCCGCATTGCGTTAGGCCGTTGTGCGCCAGCGACGAGCCCCACATCATGTTAGCACGTGCTTCATAGTTGTTCGGATTGGCGATGCATTCCTTTCCTGCCTTGAAGACGGTCTTGATGACCGCTTCGGCGATGGCGTCGGTCAGTTGCGTGTCGCTTCCTGCGCAGAAATAGCGCTCGATGGTGTGGAGTGTGATGTCGACTGCGCCGCAGGCCGTCTGATATGCATTCACGGAATATGTGAGCTCAGGGTTCTCGATTGCGAAATCCATGCGGTTGAATTCGCTGCCGTAGCCGCGCTTTTCGCATGTCTCCGAATTCGTGATGACGCACGAATTGGACATCTCGGAGCCTGCGGCGGCAAGCGTCAGAATCGCGCCTTTGCGGAGGGTGCGCTTCGGCGATGCCTTGCCCAACGAGAAATCCCACACATCGACTTCAGGATTCGCAACGCCGTTGGCAATCGCCTTCGATGAATCAAGAACACTTCCGACGCCGACAGAAAGCACGAAATCAACTCCTTCGCGACGGCATAGCTCAATTCCTTCACGGACCAGCGTCAGCACAGGATTGGCGACGACACCGCCAAGTTCCACATACGCGATTCCTTCTTCCTCAAGGCACTTCTTGACTCTGTCCAGAAGGCCGCTCGCCTTCGCCGATTTGCCGCCGTAGTGGATCAGAACCTTCTTGGCATCGTACTTTTTTATGAGCTTGCCGACTTTGAGTTCTTCGTTCTTGCCAAAGTAAACCTTAGTAGGGGTGGAATAGACGAAATTTTCCATTCTTTTTGAGTTTGAAAATGAATGACTTCTAAAAACGCGTGATTATTCCATGATGAAGATTCGGTTTTCGCCGAATTCCATGCGTAGTTTGATCTCTTTTGT
>JAKSPA010000034.1 GCA_024405235.1 Lentisphaeria bacterium | reverse complement strand
TTCTCGTCGGAAGGTGGTTCCGCGCAAAGCGGTTTACTGCCAAGGGGCGCTTCCTCCTCGACACGAGAGCCGTCGCCTGCCATGTGAATCTTCATCGGTCCATCGGTTGAAGGCTCCACGGGAAAGCCGCGATAGCTTTTTTCAGCGCCGAGATTGACCACGCACTTGTAGCCAGCGCATGATTTCAGCGTCGGATGCTCTTCAAAGAATCTCTTTTCGTCAAAAGGTTCCGCATCGGAATCTCTGACGAGAATCCATGCATCACCGCCGTCGTTTCCGTGAAACCATATCTGCGGATCGGCGCCTGGAATGGCGCATGAGGCGGAAATCGTGCCCGCGCGATTATCGATAAGCCATTCGGCGGCTGTGGCGACCGCGATCTCCATACGCTCCCACGCGGAACGCTCGACCGGTTTGTCGTCAGACACGTCAGGCGGATTGACGGCGCATCCGTCGTCCAATCGCACGAGATTCCATCCGTTCTCCAGAGGCGTGTGGTCTGGTTTGAGGACGAAACGGCATGGTATCAAATTGTTCTGCGAAGCGACCGCAAGAAGTCTGGCCTTCGCTTCTTCTGAAACGTTGGATTCGCCTTTGTCATTCAGACGGTCAACGAGATATGCGAAAACTTGGTTCTTGAATGCGAATGCCTGATCGCAGAACGCAGGATAGGCAGGCGCGAGTTTCAGCCATGCGAAGGGGAAGCTTTCTGCCCCTGCGGCCAATTCATTCACCTGTGCGTGGATGGTCTGAGCTGCCGCCTGCAGGTCGGCGATGTATTCAGAAGGGAAATGCTGTGCGGCTTGGTGTCTTGCCATAATTGAAAAATCGAAGTGGATTACGTACGCCGATCGATTACATGCCCCAGGCGCGTTTCAAGAATCTAGCTGCGGCTTCTGGCCATTGGATGGTATCCAGCGTGTCTTTTGCGAGACCGCAGCCGTGGATTCCGAATGGATACATGTGGAGCGAGGCTGGAATGCCTTTTGCCGCAAGGGCCTCCGTCATGAGCACCGAATCGACGAAGGGGACGGTTTGGTCCTGGAGCGTGTGCATTATGAATGTCGGCGGCGTCTTGTCGTCAATGCGTTTACTTAGGTCGAAGGGCGTGTATTTCGTGTTATCCTGCGTGTCCAGGAGATTCACGCCGGAGCCGATGTGGCCGCCCTTGATGTCGAACTGAA
Source organism: Lentisphaeria bacterium (assembly GCA_024405235.1). Classification (GTDB taxonomy): domain Bacteria; phylum Verrucomicrobiota; class Lentisphaeria; order Oligosphaerales; family Oligosphaeraceae; genus UBA1724. The sequence continues at coordinate 9,593 of JAKSPA010000034.1, read as the reverse complement.
TCACTGGATAGCAGAGCACCATGGCGTTGACTCTTGGCGAGAACGCGTCCGCTTCGTCTCCGTATGATGCATCGACGTCGTCTATGATTTGCGTGCCGAGACATCCTGCCAGATGGCCGCCTGCGGAGAAGCCCAGAGAGGCGATGTGGTCGGCATCGACATGGTATTCAGCGGCATGCGCGCGTATGAATTTGACGGCGCGTGCGGCGTCCTGCTGCGGAATCGGATAGCGTCCGAACTGGCCGCAGCGATAGTCGAGAACGAAAGCGTGGAAGCCGAGACGGCGGAATTCTTCAGCCACGTCGCTTCCTTCGTAGCCGTGGCAGACGCAGGAATAGCCGCCGCCTGGAATCACGAGAATGCATGGGCGTGTTTCATCGCTTTAATGCAGTTATGTAATTTGCGCTGTTTTGATTTTGGAGGTTTTTCGTTCGCGATTGTTTGGCCAGAGTGGTATTTTTTCCATTGTGTCGTTGGTTGATGGGTTTGGTGAATTTGATGCTTGCGATTGCGTTTTGCAATTTGAAATTGTCGTGCAACCAGTGATGGCGACAACAAGCATAAGAACGAAAATGGTTTTGAAGAACTTCATTGCGTGGGGCTGTTTTGTGGAGATTGGAACGTTGGTGATGAAGTATTCTGTCGGTTGGCTTTTGAGAATTCGCAACCGCAGTAGTTTTGTCTGTATATTCTCAAGTCTTTGGAAATTAGAGTGCTGCGCAGAAAGCCATTTTGTTTTTTGAAATCGTATGGAGCAAAATTGCCAAGCGACTGTCCGATTTCGAAAAGCAATTTCGAGGGCTTGTGCGGGCTCACGGTCAGAGTGGTTGCGAAGGGCATTTCCCGCTTCGCGGCAAGGGCGGCAGTCCGTCCCAGCGACCATTGGAAGCATTTCGCGCATCGTGCTCCTCTTTCTGGAAGCGTCTGATAATTCGGAACTTGTGATACATGCTCAAGCCAAAGATCGTGTCGATACGGATCGACGATGACTTCGCCGATGCCAAAGTGCTCTGCAACCGTCTTGAGGGCATCGAGCCGTCTTTCGAATTCCTCTTCGCTATCGAGATTCGAGTTCGAGAAGAAAAGCGCGCAATGGCGGTTTTCGGCGGCAAGGCGCTCCAGACACGCGGTGGCGCACGGACCGCAGCAGCAATGAAGCATCAGCGGTTCCTGCGATTGAACCGCAGCTTCGGTGTCAAGGCGTGACTGGGATATTCTGGTAGGTTGCATTGATCTTGCTGATTGTTTCGCCGGAACTTATGCGCATTCCCGTGACTACTTTCAGACGGTCCATCTCTGCAGGAACATCGTCCAGAGGCAGGATGACCTGTGCGCCGGACTTGAACAATTTGTTCTTCTCCATTGTCAGGAACATTCTGTCTTCCGCTTCTTCCAGCCTGACGTTCAGAATCTGATACAGTCCTCCCTCTTCTCTGATGTTAGCCTCTTTCAAGAAGGTCAGAAATGCCTTGACGCCTTTGCTTTCGCATTGCGTGCCTTCCACGAAGCCTTCCGGATTCTTGAGTCCCGTGATGTAGGGCAGTCTGGTAGTGGCGGCGGCAAGGTCTCTTGGCAGGACGATGCCGTTTGCGTCTATCAGCAATTCGCGCTTTTGGCTGCTTGGCGGAAAGTGCAGAATGGCGACAGGAAGTCTCTGTTCGACTTTCACGTTGAGCGTGTCCGGATAGATTCGCTGCAATCTTGCGTCTTCAATGCGTGGATTGAGAAGAAGCGTCTCGCGCAGTTTCTTCAAGTCGATTTCGGGCAGGTGAATGAAACTATCTTCACTGCCTGGTTCCATCAGCAGCTTCGAACCATTTTCGTCCGATGCGGTCTCGTAGGCAGAACGTCTGCCTTGAGAAAGTTGCGGTTGCTTGTGCGTGGAAATGCCTGTGATTCCGCAATTCGCAAGATCCTTTTCGACATTGTCGCGAAGCGATGGATCCTCGACTTGCAGATTCAGATTCGTCAATCTGAACGACGGATTTCTGCTATACAGTTTCTTGTAGCAGAATTTGGAGAACAGGCAAAGCAGGACTATTACAAGAATGCATGGAACGACGACCATCAGCAGAATGGCGATTTTGGGCAGTTTGCCATTCGGCCTTGATGGTTGCGTCGAGTTGGATTTTATGGTTGAATTGGCTGGCATGTCTGTTGAATTCTACTGAAGAATGCCGCCCAGATCGTATTCGCTGGCGCGTGTGATTTTAACTTGCACGAAGGAGTTCTCAGCGATCTTTGCCTTTGGCGGCAGATCGATCGCAACGGTCTGGTCAACTTCAGGAGCATCGCCTTGAGAACGTCCGACCCAGTGTCTTTTATCGATTTTTTCTTCGGCCAGAACCGTTATGGTCTTTCCGATGAAGTCCTGGTTGCGCTTGAGGGAAATCTTCTTCTGGGCAGCCAGAATCTGGTCGCGACGCGCTTCTGCGAGCTTCCATGGAACGCGTCCTTCCTTTATGTCAAATGCAGGCGTGCCTGGTTCTGGAGAGAACGCGAAGGCGCCGAGACGGTCGAATTGGAAGTCCTGCACGAAGGAGAGCAACTGCTGGAAGGCTTCGTCGGTTTCTCCCGGATAACCAGTCATGAGAGTTGTTCTGATGGTCATCTGAGGGTATTTTTCGCGTATGGAGCAGATGAGTTTTTTCGTTTCGTCGCCATTCATTCCGCGTCGCATGGATTTCAGAATTGCGGAATTGATGTGCTGAAGCGGAATGTCCAGATATGGCACCAAATGCTTGGATGTCCCCAGAAGATCTATGAATTCCTGCGTGAGATGGACTGGATGCGTATAGAGGACGCGAATCCAGAATTCGCCTGGCAGTTTTTCCAATTCGCGGATTATGTCGGCAAGGGAAGTGCGCGGCTTTCTGTCGATTCCGTATGCCGTGGTGTCCTGGGCGATGAGATCCAGTTCGCGAACGCCGTTGTCGAGGAACTGCTTGCATTCTGCGACAATGGATTCGACGGAGCGGCTGCGGAGATTGCCTCTGATGCCTGGAATCGCGCAGAATGCGCAGCGGTGGTTGCAGCCCTCTGCGATCTTGACGTACGCGTATGATTCAGGCGTTGTTTGGATGCGCGGCGTCTTTTCGTCGTATAGCCATTGCGGAACCGCCGTTGGAATCGTGATTTCAGGAGCGGCATTTTCCGGCGCCTGGACGAGTTTTTCCAGAATCTTGTGGAATACGGGAGCCGAATCGATGCCTGTCCAGCAGTCAACAAGAGGATATTTCAGGGCGTATTCGGAGGCGCTGCGCTGTGCAAGACAGCCGCCGACGACGATTTTTCTGAATAGTCCTGCTTTCTGGCCGCGCTTCTTCCATGCGACGGCGTCCTTGATTGCGGCTTCTGCCTCGTCTCGTGCGGATTGTATGAAACCGCACGTGTTGATTATGATGACATGAGCGTCTTCAGGATCGTCGGTGAGATAGATTCCGTTTGCGGCAAGGGTTCCGCAGATGACTTCTGCATCGACTAGATTTTTTGCGCATCCCAGAGAAACGATGTACGCCACGAGGGGTTCTTCGGAATAATCGGCGGTGTTTTTTGAAGGCATGGTTTCAGATTAGATGGAGATGACGATGATTGTGGCGACTGTGAGTACAATGCTCATGAAGACGCAGTTTGTGGTGAAATTCGTGCTGCGTGCCTTCAGCTGTCTGAACCATGGCACGATGAGCATCGTCATGGCGAAAAGGACAGCAGCGCGCAGGAATACGGCTTGGAAGAGTGTTCGTGAGAAGATGCATGGCAGCAATTGGAAGACCACGATGAAGATCGCGGCCACGATCCATGCTTTCGGGTGCCTGAATGAGAAGTTCTGCGCTGTTTGCTGCACGGAAAGTTCCGCCGCGGCGGCAGTGCCGATGGCCATGATTGCAGGTATCCACATCGTTCCCATGCAAATCATGAGCAGTAGCGTGAGGACGAAAGGCACGATGTTGCAAAGAAGGTCCATCGAAGGATTCTCGTCTTTCATCGCATTGGGAAACAGGCGCCTGCATAGGCTTGACGGCACTTTCATTTCACGGGCGGCGGTCAGCCATGAGTGAAGCGCGAAGAGTGCGATGGCAGCTAGAATAAGGCCTGCGGCAGGGACTTTGATGAGCCACATTATGAGCGACGCGAGAAGCGCGTACGCAACGCCCATCAGCGAGCGGATGGCGACAAGCCATGCGGCTGATGCGGAGGCCGAAGATGTTTCGTCGGTCAATTTGAAGCGCGTTGTCTGCGCCAGTGCCTTCAGGAGGTTTTCGTTGAAGTCATTCATGGTGGTTTTGACAATCCTCTATTTTTTTTCTGGTGCGAATGCGTCTCCGAACGGATATGGCAGCGGATCGTTTTTTATGCCAAGGATGAGTTTGAAGATTTCCATGAAAAGGTGTGTGTCGTAGGCTTCCCATGTTGCGATGGAGCTTGCGACGAGCTGACTGAGATAGAGTCTGAGTAGCTGCTGCGGATTGAGAACGCAGATTTCGTCCTTTTTGTCTATCGGTCTGCTGGTCCATCCGTTTTCAAGGATGCAGATTGAAGCGTCGTTGATGATGCTTATGAAGCCGTTGCAAAGCGCTATGGCTATTTCGCACCCATGGCGCCTTCCAGTGCTTTGCGCGAGAATGGCCAGAATGATCGGCGTGCCCGCGCCGTCTCCTGTCAGCACGTCGCCGATGAGATACTCCTCTATGCTGAGCCAAGGCAGGGGCGGAACATAGTATCCGCTTCGTTCCATGTAGCCTAGAAGCTCGTCGAAGAGCGCGATCTTGCGCTTTGTCTTCAGCGCGTCGGAGAGTTTTTTCACCTGCTCGTGAAGGAAGAAGATGGAGCTGCTTGTGTCGTAGAGAAGGTCGATGTTGATGACAGCGTCAAGAATGTCGAGCCGTGCCTGCTCGTATTCGGTGACAGTGTGCTCCAGAAGCGCCTGCTGCTGGAACATCGAGCTGAGCTGCTGTGCGCGTCGGCGGACATTTTCGTCATTGCTGTCCTGCGCATTCACAAGCACGTCGCAGAGTTTGTCGCTTTTGAATATGGTGTCCAAAGCCATGGAGGCGACCATTTCGTCATTGTCGCCAAGCAGTTCAACTGCGGCCTTGAGCTTTGCGTCTGATTGAGAATCTGTATTTGGCATGATCTAATTTGCCGCGCGGTCGCTATTCATGCGTTGCATGTAATGGTCCCTGCGCTTGAAAATTTGCTTTATGTATTTTCGCGTGCTTGGAAAGGTAATGCTATCCAAGTCGACGATATTTTCAGGTTTCTCGGGGGCCCATTCGCGGAGGACGACCGTGCGTCCTGCGTTGTATTCGGCGAGTTCGAGAATGTCCTGCGATGCATAGCCCTCCCAGTGCTTGTGCGCCTGTGCGAGATACCAGCATCCTATTTCAAGATTTGTTTCCGGCGTGAAAAGCTGCCGTTTGGTTGGTTTTGCGCGCTGATTGATTCTTGCCCAGTCTGAAACCGCGCCGTCAAGCACCTGCATCAGACCGATTTCGCCTGCCGAACCGACGGCATTTGGTTTGAATCTGCTTTCCTTCCAGACAAGAGCCATCACCAGCGGCGCTGAAAGGCCGTGTCTGGTTGCCGTCTGTGTGATCAATGCTTCGATTTCTTCGCGCGAGCGCGCGTAGGAATTTAAGGAAAAGTGTGATTGTATCAGCGTGCCGACGAGAATGCAGAGGGTCACAATGAGCGTGATGATGCGCCATCGCGATGATTTTCTGCGTCGTCTTTTCATGAAACGGTCGTGGTGGTGACGGCGTTCGGATTTCCGCCGTTGCTTTCCGTGGCGGTGAAGGGATTCAGACGCCAGTCGAGCCAAGGCCATTGGCGCCGCGATCGCTGTCTTCCAGTGTCTCGACACGCACGAGTTCGGTGTCTGGCAGGCGCTGGAAAAGCAGCTGGGCGATTCGGTCGCCGCGCTGGATTTCAAAGGGCTCGCGGCCATGGTTGACTAGAATCGCAAAGACTTCTCCGCGATATCCGGAGTCTATCGTGCCTGGTGTGTTTAGCACGGAAATGCCTTTCTTGAGCGCAAGACCGCTGCGCGGGCGGACTTCAGCGACGAAGCCGTGAGGCAGCTGCATTCGGATTCCAGTCGGAACGCCTGCGAATTCGCCTGGCTGGATGGTCATCGCGCGCGTCGAACGCAGATCGTACGCAGCGTCGGATTCATGCTGCTTGGCTGGAAAAAGCTCTGCGTCTTCGGGAGAAATTTGAATTAGAATTCTGTCTGACATTGCTATTTCAGTCGTCTGTAGAGTTCGTAGAAGCGGTCTTCGAATTTGTCAAAAAGTCCGAAATCGCGCAGCTTCGCTCCAAGATTCCGTGCCGCCTCAAGCGTGTCGCATGCTAGAAGAGCGCGCTCTATGTCTTGGAGGACGGCGCGTGGAACGCCGTTGTCAAGCTCGAAGAGTCCGCGCCGTGCGATGTCTCTTGCGTGGAAAGGAATGGAACGTTGCACAAGTTGCGTTATGAAATGCATCAGTGAGACTTCCCATGCATCGTCTGGACCGATTATCACGCCCTGCAGCTTTTCAAGAGTGTCCTGCGCGTCCGCCGCCGCCTGTTCGGCCACTTCCCGCGGATTTCCGCTGACCGTTTCCATGAGAAATTCCTTCTTGCCGAAATGCAGGCCGTATTCCATGAAGCGCGCATTCACTTCTTTCGAAAGGACTTCGTCGAAGTATTTTCTTGCGTCTTCATTGAAATTGTCCACTGCATGCTGTCGGAAATATGCGGGAGTCACGATGCGTGGTCTCTCCGCTGTCACGATTCCGCTTCTGAGATTTAGTTTGGACGGACGATCCATGTCTTCCGACACGACCAGATAGTGCACGCAAGATTCGCCGAAGGTCTCGAGGAGTTTCGGCGGCATATACACGATCTGCGTGGAACGTGCGGCATACCAGATGTCTTCAAATGTGCTCATAAGTGAATAAGGAACGGAAAACAACTAAATATACTCCAAAACACACTGTGCGTCATATCAATCGCGTTAATTGATTCACATCATCCAAAAGGGGGTGATTCCCAAAACGCGGAAACAATGGAAAATTTAGATCGAAGAGGACGTTAAGCGGCTTTGTTTTCGTGTCGCGACAATTTGACTCGCCGATGGGTTGGGATGGTGAAAAAAAGAAAAAAATGGCTTTATATTAATAAAAACCGCAAAAAAATTGTCGGATTGAATGGAGAAAGTTCAAATATGGAATACATTGTGCAATGATTGCGCTTTTGATTTCATAACACATTAATAATTCAACTAGGTCCAACCCTTGATTATGAAGAAAAACGAACTTAGTTTTCTGTGGCGTTCGCTTCTTGGCGGCGCAAGTCTTGTGGCATTCTGCTTCCTGGCTCCCAGTGCCGTCCGTGCGGACGAGTGGGATGACGCCGAGGCCGAAGAGGAAGGCGATGAATTTGAGCTGCAGGTGGAGTGGGAAGGTTCCGACCGCCAGCTGAAGATGCAGGAGATAAAGGATGGCTTCATTGCAGAGGAGCGTAGCAGCCTCGAGCAGAAGATCACTCCGCGAAACACTGCGGAAATCATTGAGAATCTCATCCGTCGTCGCCTGAAGGATCCCGAACTGGGTGATTTCTCCATCTTCCGTCTGCCTGGCATTACGTTGGATTGGCGTTCCAATTACGACAAGCGCCCGCAGAAGACGCTGTCTGAAATCGAGGACAAGATCGCGATCGATGCCGACAACAACGCAGAAGAGCGTCTGCGTCCAGAGGAGCAGAAGCGTGCTATCCGCGAGCAGGCTGAAGAGCGTTTCCGCATGATCAAGAAAGGCGAACGAGTCAATCTGCAGCTGCGTGGCGGCCGCGGTGCAAACGCGAACATCATCAACAAGCCCTTCCGTTCGGTCAATGACGAATACGTCCAGCTTGGCGAAAGAACGATCATCAAGGAAGATCTCGAACCTGAGGATCAGGCTAAGTTCTATCCCGACATCAATGCCGAAATGAAGGAGGCATACATTGTCAACAATTGCGGCAAAGTCGATGTCGAGTTCGATTCGCTGGTTTCGGCCTATATCTACAACAACACGGCCGAGCAGTATCGCGCAAACTTCTATGTTCCGGATATCAGCAAACCCACGGCGAATCTCCGTACCGCGAAGAAGGATTTCTGGGTTCCGATGTATGATTTCGTTACAAAGGTTCGCACAACCCTTATCGACCGCGGACTCAAGCAGTTCGAGGCAGTCGAGCTGCCGGCGAAGATGCAGGAGTCTGGATATTTCCTTGTCGATACCAAAGACGGCAAGGGAAAAGAGTGGGTTGACGAAGCGGAGAAGCTCCTTCGCGAGATGCCCGCTCCCGCTCCGAACAACGGCATGGGTCCCGACGGCATTATGATGGATTCGTATGGTGGCGGCATGGGCGGTCCCGGCATGATGGGCGGCGCCCAAGGCGGCATGGGTCCTGGTGCCATGCGCTAATGCCTGCAATATCGTAAGGTGAATCAAGGCGGTCGTTTCGGAGGTCAGTAGCTCCCGATGACCGCCTTTTTTCTTAAACAGGAAGGAGGAGAATAATGGAAAGGATTTTCAAGTCAGAACCGAACGAATATGCGTTTGACGACCATGATTTTCTGCGTTCCGATGCATGTCGCGGAGTGCGTCTTCAGATAGAGGAGATGCGCCCTGAACTGGAATTGATTCATCAGCGTGTGACATCAACGGTTTCCATTTTCGGCAGCGCGCGGTTGCGTTCTCGCGAAGAAGCGCAGGCCATTCTTGACAAGGCACGCGCGGCTCTTGCGGAATCTCCTGACGATTCCGCAAGAAAAACTGCTGTCCGCAGAGCTGAAAGGCTTCTGGAAAACAGCAAATACTACGATATGGCGCGGGAGTTTGCAGGCGTTGTCAGCGAATACGACAAGGACCCGTCGAATGGCTATCAGTTTGTTGTCGTGACGGGCGGCGGTCCTGGAATCATGGAGGCAGGCAACCGTGGCGCGCATGACCATGGCGCGCCGTCGATCGGCTTGAGCATGAATCTCGCCAACGAGCAGAAGAGCAATCCGTATATAACGCCTGAATTGAATTTCAAGTTCCATTATTTTGCCATCAGAAAGATGCACTTCATGAAACGCGCGGTCGCGTTGGCGGCATTTCCCGGCGGTTTCGGAACGATGGATGAACTCTTCGAAGCGCTGACGCTTATCCAGACGGAGACCGTGCCCAGAATTCCGATTCTGCTTTTCGGAAGCGATTTCTGGAAGGGACTCATCAATTGGGAGAAGTTCGTTGAAGAGGGTGTGATTTCACCAGCGGATCTTGAGCTCTTCCGTTTCTGCGATTCGGCAGAAGAGGGCTGGAAAGAAATCGAGCGTTTCTATGCTGGCAAGATGCCATATTACGGCGGAGCGAAAGTTGGACAGGACGCTTGAGAGCAATGTTTTCGAGAGGCTCTCTCGCGGAGGCGTAGAGAATGCCTTTCAGGAGGCGCGGTGGATGCTTGAGCTTCTGCCGGCTTCCGCGAATCCTGACGCGACGCGCGAGTTGCTTGATTCGTGGATTAAAAGACGCATAGCGGGAGAGCCATTCCAATACATTGTCGGTTCGGTTGAATGCTACGAC
>JAKSPA010000033.1 GCA_024405235.1 Lentisphaeria bacterium | reverse complement strand
TTACCTGAAGTTCTTTTTTGGATTTTAGTCCCATTTATTCTGCCTGATTTTGTGGAATCTGAAATCTTCTTCGGAGGAGAAGACGCCACGCAAGTCATTGCTGATCTTCTTCATCTCCTTGTCGTCCTTGTTGTTCTTCGCCAGCAGATAGTTGATCTTCTGCTGATTGAAGTACTCTATCTGACTGTTGCGTAGCTCTCTGAGAAGTTCAAGCGCGTCTGCGACGGCAGTGGTGTCACCTGCGCTCTGAGCCTGGCAGAGTGCGCTTCTCAACAGATATTCAGCCTTGAACCTCACGGTGGGCGAACGGCGACGCAACAGTGCCTTCGCCTCAGACACAATACCAGAGGGCTGCCCCTTCTGGAAGTCAGCCGTGCCCTCCCAATGCTCCAGGAGGAATTTCTCCGAGAAGCGCAGGAAACTGGAGCCCTGGATGAACCATTCGGCGCGCCAGCGATCGCGTGTCGGGATCTCTTTCATCAGCACGAACACCCAATCCGCCATACGCATCTGAACAGCATAACCGACGTACGACTCGTTGTTCTCCGTACGGCTGTATGGCACGCACAGATACGGAATGCCGTGTGCACTCTGGTAGAAGGCAATCGGCTGAATCAAGTCGAAGTTCCAGTTCTCATTGCCGTTTGTCTTTTTTGACATCCAGGCCTCCAGCGTGGTCGTCCGCTCTTCCGTCAGAACTTTCTTGTCCTGGTAATACTCGAAGATGAGATGCAACGGCACATCGCATAATTTGCCCAGAGCGGTATTGACAGTGAATTTTCCAGCCTCACGCTTGACTTCGCAGCCTGGCACATTCGGATACTTGACGTCAAGATCATTCAGATACGGACAATTCTCCATCTGAACGACGGCGGCAAGCATGTTTCCTGCGTCGTCAACTGGCCACGAGACATATTTCTCAGTTGTCTTGTGGAAGAATGCGAAATAGACTCCTGTGAATATGCCGATGAAGACGACTGCCACTGCGAACCACAGCCCAGTCTTGCGCATCTTCTTCTTCTCATGGCTGCTCTTCATGAACTCCAGTTCTTCCGCCGAAGCCATTCGCGTCTGCATCGCAATTGTCTCGTTGGCTGCGTCGGCAGCAGATTCCTCCGTACTCAAAGGCATCGGCACCGGCTTCGGAGCGGCCTTCTTGACAGGAGTGGCTTTCGGCGCTGGCATTTTCTTCGGAGCTGGCGCAGCAGGAGGAACCGTCACATCACCGTCAGCAGGCTCAACGGCTTTGGCAATCGTCGCAGGCTTGGCAACGACAGGCGGCGGAACTGTCGCGTCGTCATCGGAAGGAGCGGCATTGCGCGAAACAGGAGCGTGGCTGACAGCAGCAGGCGGCGGCACTGTCGCGTCGTCATCGGAAGGAACGGCGATTGGAGCGGGACGCGGTTTTGCAGCAGGCGGCGGCATGGTGACATCGTTGTCGGAATTGACTGGCGCTGTTTTCGGAACGGCAGGAGCATCCGCCATTGCCTCAAGCGTGAATTTGACAAGACTGCCCATTCCGATAGTCTGACCTGCCACAAGCGTCTTCCGCTCGCCCATTGATATCGCTTCGCCGTCAATGGTGGTGTTTCTTGAACTAAGATTTTCAAGAATTACTCCCGCTGGTCCAAGCGACAAAGTAACATGCTTGGCAGATACATCGGGAGTCTGCAGCTTGACTTCATTGGAACGCGACCGTCCTAGCGACAGCGCATTCACTCCAAGAGAGAACACCTGCCCCTGCAATTCGCCTTCTGTGAAACGTATTTGGTATTTCATTGCATCAGATTTCCAAGACCGCTTTGCTGTATTTTAATAAGGACCGGCGTGCCTATGACCACGAAAATCGCAGGCATGATGAAGACGGCTATCGGCAGAATCATGATTGACGGCGCGCGCGCCGCCTTGCGTTCTGCACGATTGAAACGCGCGCGGCGCATTTCCTCACCCTGCACACGCATGGTATCGACAATTGACGCACCGATTTCGGTTCCGTGCGCCACGGCTCCCGCGAACGACTTGAAATCGTCGGTCTGGACGCGATTAGCCACATCCTCCAGCGCCTCGACTCTCGTCTTTCCCAATTCCATCTGCCGGAGCATCACTCCGAACTCGACAGCCAAAGGATTGCTCTTGCTTTCGCTGCTGACATAGTAGCGGACCGATGCGGAAAAATCCAATCCCGCACGCATTGCCGCCCCAATCAAATCGATTGCAAACGGGAGATTTTTCATGATGATCTCCTGACGCTTCTGGGCGCAGCTCTGAATCGTCATGCTTGGATAGATCAGCCCTATGACGCCGAAGAGCAGTCCCGCACCAATCGCAATGTCAATTCGTCTGCTGACGAACATCATGAAAAGCATTGGCACGAATGCACCGAGCAGACAGAAAAGAGCCTCTGCCGCAAAAACGTATTCCGTCTCCATCGGTATTGCCGCAATCGTAAGCTGTCTCTTTATCTCCTTGGCGCGCTTCGGCTGCATTCCCGCCAGACTCTTTCCGATGGTTCCGGAAAGCATTCCAAGAAGTCCGTAAGACATCTTGAAGAAGCCTGGAATCGCGCTTGTATCCTTGTTCTTCTCCGAAGCCCTGCGGTTTTCCAAAAAGAACTGCAGGAACAGATATGGCACGAAGACAACTAGAAAGACAATTACGTATGTGATGATGTTGGAGCCTTCCATGATTTATACCTCAATCGTCACAATCTTCTTGATGACAAAATAACCGATGCTGACCATGACAGCAACAATTCCGATGCCGCACCATCCCATGCCCGTCGTGACCATAGGCTTCATCAATGCCGGATCGATGACATAGAGCAGAATGAACGCGGCGACAGGAGCGCAGGACATGGCTATCGCTTCGAATTTTCCCTGCGCGGTCATGTTCTTCAGACGCTCCTGAAATTCGCGACGGCTTCTTATCATATCGACCATCTTGTCCATTACCTCCACGAGACTGCCGCCTGTCTTGGCTGTCAATTTGATCGTCGTGACAAGAAGATTCATGTCCTCGCTTGGCATGCGCTGATTCAAGCGCTGAAGGGCATCGGCCAGCTCCATGCCGAAGCGATATTCGCGAAGGACGGTCTGCAGTTCCTCCTGCATCGGATCGCCTATGCGCTTGGCGGTCGCCTCCAAGGCCTGAGGAAGTCCAAGGCCCGAGCGCATGCCGCTGGCCAGTCCCATTGTGAAGTCCAGCAGTTTCGCCTCGAAGAGCTCTTTGCGCTGCATCGCCTTCCAGCGGAAGTAGAAGAGCGGCGCCATCAAGCCAATCACAGAGAAAGCTACAGAAACAGGAATGTATATGCCTGGATTAATCACGCCTGCCACAAGCAGAATCGTCATCATTCCGACGCCAAGTATCAACGCGCCGGAAAAACGCATGGAAACAAGACGCGGCATGGTGACGAAGTGCTTTAGTTCCTCGTCGGCACTATGACTTTTTTCAAGACGTTCGAGCGAGACTTTGTACAACGTGGCGACAATGAGAAATACTCCCAATGTCACTGCGCCGAAAACCAGCGCGTAATTCATAAAGTCCTTCATGTCCATTTTTCGTACTCCCGAAAATCAGTTCTTTGGAACAAAGACGGACATATCCAGCTTCAGACGACCAGTCTTGCGAAGTTCGTCCACAAAGTATGGGATGTTGCCAGTTGCGGTATGGTGTCCGACGACTTTGCCGTCTTTGTCCATGCCCTCCTGCTCAAAGGTGAAGATATCCTGAAGCAGAATCACATCACCCTCGCGCCCAGTGACTTCTGAAATCTGAACAATTTTTCTCGAACCATCAGGCAGACGAGTCTGCTGAACAATCAGATCCAAAGCGGAGGCGATCTGTTCGCGAATCGCCTTTGAAGGCAGTTCGAATCCCGCCATCATGACCATGTTCTCAAGGCGAGTCAACGCGTCTCGCGGATTGTTGGCGTGGGCTGTCGTAAGCGAGCCGTCGTGGCCCGTGTTCATCGCCTGAAGCATGTCCAGCGCCTCAGCGCCACGGCACTCTCCTACGATGATTCGGTCAGGACGCATACGGAGAGTATTCACCACAAGGTCTCTGATGGACACACGGCCCTTGCCTTCGATGTTTGCGGGACGCGCTTCCAATGCGACCAGATTGCGATGCGAAAGCTTCAATTCCGCCGAATCCTCAACCGTCACCACGCGCTCACCCTGCGGAATGAACTGCGACAGCACATTCAGCAGCGTCGTCTTACCTGACCCTGTGCCGCCCGAAACCAGAATGTTCTGACGGGATTTGACGGCCTCTTCCAGGAAAAGCGCCATCTCTTTCGTCATGCTTCCGAATTTGATCAAATCGTCGGTTGTAAGCTTTTTGTCCGCGAATTTACGAATTGTCACAGAAGCGCCATGAAGAGCCAATGGAGGGATGATTGCATTGACGCGCGAGCCGTCAGGCAGACGCGCGTCAACCATGGGCGACGCATCGTCCACGTGACGCCCCAACGGTTCGACGATGCGCTGGATGATCGACATAAGATGCTGTTCGTTGAAGAAGCGCACACCGCTCTCAAAGAGTTTTCCAGAACTTTCAACGAAAACCATGTCAGGACCGTTGATCATGATTTCAGAGATTCTGGGAGAACGCAGAAGCGGTGAAATCGGTCCGTAGCCCACCAATTCGTCCATAAGCGCCTGGCGGAACAATTCAAGAGGAATGTTGTGAGGAGTCTCATGACGCCGTTCGCGCAGAACTGCATCCAAGGCGCGACCGACCTTGTCAAGCATTTCATCGTTCGCCGTGTCCTTCAAAGCGTCTTCCGTCAAATTCAGCTTCTCAAGAACGTCTTCATGAAGCGACCGCTTGAGCGTCATGATTTCAGGAGAGCAGAGAACCGACGCGTTCTTGAACTCGTCAAGAAAGTTGTTCACCTCTGGAATAGGAGCTGGAGCAGAGACTTCATGCACGACAGGCGCAACCTCTTCGACAGCGACATCGGAAGCGGGAGATTCCGAGACGGCGGCATCCTTGTCCGTGATCGTCAGGCGGTAGGCGCCGATCGTCAACACGGATTCAAGGGGCACTTCCGTCATTTCGGTGACCTGCACGTCGTCAACGAAAGTTCCAGCAGAGCTTCCTATATCTTCGACAAATGCCGTTCCGCCAAGAACATGAAGACGCGCGTGATGTCTGGAGACACCGCCTCCCGCCAACACGACATCGCACTCGGAATGTCGTCCGATCGTCAAAGAGAGATCGCCTTCCGGTATCTCTTGAACACCGTAGGCATTCCCGCTCTCGTCATTGATTACGATTTTCAGCATCCGTTTATCCCTTTTGCTTCATGGTGGCGAAACTGTATTTTCGGCAAGCGAAATTCGGAACCGCCTCGGCATGGAGACGGTTCCGATTCTTTCATTGACGCCTAGATTCCGAACCAACGCTTGTACCAAGGCTTGGCGGCGTCCTCTTTCGCCTTCTTCTCGCGCAGATCTGTCGTGCCAGTGCCATAGATTTCGTCCGCATCAGATTCCAGCGGAATGTCAATCTGGACATCGCTGTTCTGTCCTGCAAGGCGCGGGCAGACAAGAATCACAAGACGAGTGTCGTTCTGCGAATTGCCGTCTTTGGCGACGAACCATTTCAGAACTGGCGTGTTGCGAAGAATCGGCAGACCAGAGTTCTGCACGTCCTGTCCGATCTTCTTGGAACCTGCCAGAACCAAAGTCTTGTCGAGATCGCAGTAGACCACCTGGCTCGTGGAATCGGAGCTGCGGGTGTACGCATCGCCTGTGCCAGTGATAGCGGAGGTGTTTGTCAGATCCAGATCAAGTTTGACGCGGTTGGGAGAAACCAGACCGCCCTTGACCTTGATGGTCAGACCGTAGTCAATGTCCTGGAGGCTGCCGTTGTCATTGCCGGAGACCTTCACGGAGACCGTGCCGCCAGTGTGAAGCGAACCGCCCTTTTCATCATGGTTGGTAAAGCTGACATAGCCTGCGTTGTAGGTGCGGCTGATGCCATTCTGCGCAAGGAAGGATACCGTGCGCTGCATGTTCGCGCCGAAAGTGATGCTTGCATCACCGTTCTTGCGTCCTGCGATTGCATCGTAGAGCCAGTTGATGCCCATGTTCATCTCAGGAGCGCCAGTTCCGACATTGCGTGCATCCGATTCGTTGACTGCGACATAGACGATGTCCACGCAGAGCTGCGTCTGAACTACGCTCAGATTGATGATGCCGCGAATCTTGCCGCTGTCTGCGGAGGGATTCGTGCCACTGCAGTCCAACCATGTCTGCGTGCTCAGAATCTGCTGGACCTTGCCGATGGCCTCCTGGCTGCAGAGTTCACCGCTGAGAACAAACGCCTCAGGCTGAAGCTTCATGTCAAGCTGACCGAGTTCGGCCTTCTGGCCCTCAGCGACGAATTCGAAGCCTTCGTCTATCAGCATCTTCTTGAGATTGAGGAGAGTCTCCGGCGTGGGACGGAAGACCGCAAATGAATGAACGCTGTCACCGTACAGCGGCAGAACCTTCTGCAGAAGCGTCCAATTTGCAGGATTGCTGACAGTGCCCTTGATTACGATGTAGTCCTGGTTGATGGATATATCCAATTCGGGAAGATTCTCCAAATCCGTGCGGAGACGCTTCATGACATTGCCGATGTTGCCCTTGACGGAAATGCTGTAGTCAACACTGACTCCTGCACCGGAAACCGTCAGATTGCATTCGCCGACTGCAACGCCGACGATGCGCAACTGCTGCTTGTTGACCTCTTCGACAGTGACTTTGCCCTTGGAACTCACGCGATAGGATTCCAAAGCAAACGGCAGTTCAATCACTTTGACTGCACCGACAGTCAGACTGAATTTCTCCTGTTCTGCGCCGAAAACAGCCAAAACGCCCAGAAAAAGACTGATAAGTAGTGTTTTTGCTTTCATGGTCCTATTACTCCTTTATTTCAGAGGGAACAGCAGGAATCTGAATCTGATTCAGGCCTTCGGCGAGTTCGGTTAGAGTACGATCTTCGTAGATACCACCGTCCATTCGGTTCATCGCCTTAGTATCGTTGGTCTTGCGCAAAAGCGGGAACAGATCCGCCTGCTGCTGGATGGCTGTCAGCGCCAAAGCCTGCTGAGGCGGCAAAGAAAGAAGAACGCCATTGCCGGTGAGTTCCAGAATACGGACGCGCGGGAAGATGACGGTAGTGACATTGCGCTGTATCACATCTGTTCCAGCATCGACATCCTTGCCCTTCTTCACCTGCTCCTGCAGACGATATGTGCCTACAATCGCAATTTCATCGCCAGGCTGCAGCATCTTCACCAGCGTGCTGTCCGCGAACGCCACTGGAACGCCCCACTCGCCATCGCCGATGATATTGCCCTTGCTCATGGTCACGCCGCCGACATCAGAGAGGAGGACATAGTCTCCCTTCGCGACGGAATGAACCAGTTTCTGACCAATGACCATGTTCCTGTTCGCCCACTTGATATGCTGTTTGGGCAGCGATGAAACGGCAACCGAACGTGGATTGATGAAGCCCTCTGAAAGCGCTTCGCCTGGTTCCAACATGCGCGAAGCGGCGACTACCTCCACGCGCTGTTCGGAATTGTCAACCTTTCCCGAAATGGTGCGACTTACGGCAAAAACCGCCAAAAGCCCCAGAACAACCGCCACAATCAATGGAATGATGTTTTTCATTTTGCTCCTGTAACACTATGAATTACATGCCAAATCCTGCACGTTTCTTGATGAAACCAAGCTGGCGAGTGTATCTCCAGATAAGCTGGCCAGTCGTAACGTCTGCTATGTCAACAGTGAAGGTTCTGACGACATCTTTGGTGCTACCGTCTTGTGTCGTGTTTGAAATCACCTTTGGACGCATGACCAAATTAGCCGCAATCAGAGTCCCCTGCTGAGCAACCGTGCTCTGATCAAAATTCGGATCAAAGGCATTCAGGCGCGAATTGCCGATGGAATCAGTTCTATCATTGCCTTCTGCAAGAGTGATGTCAACCACATCCGCATTGAAAAGAGCCTCGTTCAGAAGGTCGGTCAACTGATCGACGTTCAAATCCGGATCATCGGTATCATTGACGCACTGAGCGAGTTTCAACACAGGCCGTGCCTCAGCAGTCTGCTTGTTCACCTGATATTCACGAAGGTATCTCTTAAAGCGCGGATTGTTCAATGCATCGTCGATTGCCTCGTATGCAACGGTCTTCATCTCTTCCGCCGACACAGTGCGCGTGTTGCGGATACCCGTGTTTCGCGTTTCGGGATCGTAGATTTGCGTAGTAGCACAGCTTGCTGCCAGAATAGCCACTGCCAGCAATGCAATCATCATGTTGCTTTTCATCATGTTTTTTCCTTTTTCTAATTTATGGTTATTGAATTAAAAAGTCACTTGAGCGGAAACACCTGACATGCCACATTCGTAGGTGTCATTGCATTGACATAGACGATTGCGGAGCCGCAGCCGTCAGGGATGTTCACCTGAACGCCTTGTCCGCCGGTCGCCTCGCCGTTCAATATCAGGATTCGATCCGAAGGCATCGGAAGCTGCGTCAGCATGTATCCCTTCGGCAAAAGCTGCCAAGTTCTCGTATCAGCCGTATTGAAGACCGCCTGATACGCCCTGTAGGCAATGGACACAAGGGCTGCCTCGCCGCCGCGATTGTTGCGTTGCAGAGCCTCGATCGTGGCGATGTATCCAGCCTCTTTGACAAGCGCGCTGATGAGCGTGCGAGTCAGACGGCCAGGCATCCGAGCACGGAATTCCTGCGCCAGAATGCCGTCCATGTCCGCAAGCGCCGTAACCGCCTGCGTCTTTCCATCGGCACTAACTGTCAGATTGGGCATCAGACAGTAGTGGAATTCGCAAATCGGCCATGCGATCATCAGCGGGAAATAGATGTCAATCTGCTTGAACGAGGCACAGAGATCATGCGCGTAAATCACATACACGCAGTCGCGTTCCAGGGGAAACTCAAAAGGCTGCACCTGCGAAAGTTCAGGCGGAACTGCGCGGCCGGATTTCTTCAGAGCGGTCACATAATAGCGTTTGGCATTCAGACTATCTGGCAAAGCCTGCAAAAGTCTATTGAATTCAATGCGCGCGTTATCCCATGAACCATCGCGCATAAGCGCCACACCAGAAAGGAAAATCGAAATCGGATTCAGAAAATTGCTGTATCCGCGATGAGCGACATTTTCCGTTTCCTTAAGACTATTGACATATTCCGCATTTCGTGCATCAGTGAGGAAATCGGAATTATGCGCTTTGTCGAAAGCCTCGCTGTTCTTCTCGCGGTAGGATTCTATCTGCTTGTCCTCTTCTTCGAAAAACTTTCGGTAATCTTCCTGAATCTTGTTGTGTTCTTCCCGCAGGCGCTTGACTTGAGCACGAAATGCGACTTCGTTGCCGACGCCAAGATAGGCCAATGACTTATAGACACCCAAGGCAATGCGATCGCGACACCATCCGCGATACGGAAGGGCATTCTGATTGGAAAGAACCGCCAGCGCCTCGTCGCTAGTGTCTCTGACACTGACAAGCGCGCGTTCGTCGTATGCTTCTATCACTTCTTCGCATCTGCGAAAATCGTTAAGAGCTTCGTCGTATTTACCCAAAAGGAAATCCAGACTTCCGCATTCAAGCAACCACACCAGTTCATCGCCAGAATTCGCAGTGCTTTGATGCTTCTTTCTGGCGATTTCCAATGCGGCAGACGGATTGCCTGAAATGAAGCAATCCATCATCGGCTGCTTCTGCGTGGCTGAAGTCACGATTGAAGAGCAACTACAGACCAGAAGAAGCAGCGGTAGATAAAAAACGATTATGCGGTGGCGAACCATTCAGAAAGCATCAGACAAATTCGTTTACTCTGCATCCTTTGTCTGCTGTTTTGCAGCAAGTGCATGGAAGAGTTCCGGCAGAATGGATTCGCCCAAGGACGAACGAATCATGTATTTGCCGTAATCTTCAGGCGTCCAGCCCATTGTCATCGACACTGGGAGATGTCTGAACTCCACGCGAGTCTCAAAGGGCTGCAGAACCAGCGTCTCGCCGTCGGAAGTGCTGACCACACGAATGTTGCCCGACATGACGCCTGTGTAGATCGTGCCGCTGGCGCCAGTCTCTGGAATGCTGTAGGGAGTCGCGAGAATCTCGAAACGGTCCAGTGTGGTGCGCAGAAGGTTCTTGACCTCAAGCAAACGTCCAATCTGAACGTAAGTCTTTGGTTCGCATGCATCAAGCGATGCGATGCCGTTCTTGGAGAGAATCGAATTGACGGATTTCAGATTCTGGACGGAAATGCCGTTGTTGATAAGGCAGGTTTCGAGAATCACATCAAAATCGCTTCCAAGATATGCGGGAGCGTTCGCCACTGTGATGAGCGAACTCAAAACAGCGGAGCGCTCAAGCGCCTTCTTGTCGGAAAAGAGTTTCTTTACCGCCCATTCCAGCTGATCGCCCACTTCGTCCAGATCCTTGCAGCGCAGATTGACGGTCCGCATTGGATCTATGACGCCTGTGGATGAATCCATCAGGCGCATGGTGCAGTTGACCTTCGTGCCGAACTTTCCGATTTCGGAAATCAGAAGGTATTTCACAGTCTCCAACTGCCCGAGTTTCGCACGCTGAACGGAATTAAGATTCACGAGATCGGAACTCGTGGTCAGACCGATTTCTGTCATGAGCTGCTGCAAGGACGCACGGCTTACGAGAAGGTATTTGTCGCCAGCTTCGGATGCGACCAACTCCTCAAGCATTCCCCAGAGCATATCGCCTTCGTCCTTGAGCACGCCTGCCTTGACCACTGGTTCGGCAATCGCCAGTTTGTCCACGCCAAAGGCTGACACTGCGCAAAGAAGCGCGAGAACGGCCATAAAAA
>JAKSPA010000032.1 GCA_024405235.1 Lentisphaeria bacterium | reverse complement strand
CGACCAATCCGACCAATCCGACCAATCCGACCAATCCGACCAATCCGACCAATCGGAGCGGAAAATAACTCAACTTTCTATATTAATTGAGAATTGAGAATTGAGAATTGAGAATTGCCTAACTGCTAGGCACGCTCTTCTGGCTGCGGGATTCCGTGTTCCATCCACGAAAGCACTGCGACGACGATGACAAGCATCAGAATGTTTCCCGCGCAGAGATTCAGCGAAGTGATTGCGAAACTGCCCGTCGAATAGGCGACACTGACGATTCTTATTGCCGTCTGCGCACCTGTCGTGATAAAGACAAGTATAGTCAGTGCGGGATGAAGCAGTCCCGTATGCGGAACCAGTCCCTTCAGAACGCGTTTTGCATCAAATGCTATGTACAGCCGCAGGAGAATCCATAGAATATCGGCGACCAGCATGATGCACGTCGGCTGAATCAGATAGCTTGCAAAGAGTTCCGTCTCCAATTGACGATAATGGCAGTGGAAGTATGCGTATGCGGGGAAAGCCAAAGTGAACAGCAGAAGGAAGGCGTCGCCTATCCACAACATACGCAGGAGATTGACGGGTTTAACGCGCGGACTCGCCTCGACGGGATCCATCGTCTCGAAACCGGAAGGCTCCCATCCTGCCGGTGCCTTGTAGTTTCTCATGCCGTTCAGTTTGCCCCAGCGCCTGTAGAGCAGGAAGAAGAAGATGAATGCGAGAATATCCCATGGAACGCGCCATGCTTCGATTATGCGGTAGCTGAAATTCGGATTCTCAACAAAGACCTTGAGTTTGAGGAAATCCAGCAGAGCGCCGCCCATAAGGCTTATGAGCATGACGACGAACGAGCGTATAAGCGACTGCATTGCGCAGAATGAACCGAAACGCGATTTTGGGAATATGCGCATTAATGTCGGCATTGCAGAAACGCTGGCGATATTGGCAAGCACCAGCATGCCTGCCGTATTCAGCACACTTATAATGAGATATACATTCGGCGGCAATGTTCCAAAGAACCATCGGAAGCATGTCGGCGCAAATGTCAGATTGAAAGCCACCATGTATCCTCCGATGCGGACTGGATTCCAGCGGTTCACAAAGACCGATGTCAGAAGCACAAGTCCGATTCCAGTGACGCCGATGATTCCATTCACTCCGTCCATGTTTCCGACATCTTTGGTATCAAGGCCCATCTCCGTCTGGAAGAAGTAATTGAAGCTTGACATGCAGTAGGTCAGCGCGCTGGCGATTGTCAGACAGTAGTTGTAGATGTAAACCCTATCGTAGAAGGAATCCTTTAGGAAGGATTTGATTCCTATGAATTTCTGGAATATCTTCTTAAGCAGCGGGAGGTTCTGGGCGGCCAGCTGTTCTTCAGTCAGCGGCGGATACTCGCCCTCCTTGACAAAGAAGCAGAAGAGAGTCACCAAAACGGCATAGATAATGCCGATCGTCACCCAAATGACCGTGGCATGTTCGTCTGCATAGCGGAAGAAGAATATGTTGAAGATGGCCATGCCTGCCGAACCGCCGATTCGGAAGAATGCGTTTGCCTGTGCGTGGTATTTGGGCGGCACCACGTCGTTGAAAATGTAGTATATGACTGAATTCACCCACATGTTGAAGAACTGGAAGAGGAACATCACCAGACCGATGATAATTGCCGTCATCTTCCAGGGGCTCGTGTTCCAGAACGGCGACACCCATGAAGAGAGCTGTTCGCCGAAACGCTGCGAGAATCCGAAAAGAATAAGAGACAGCGCAATGGGAGCCGTGGAGGCTAGTATGTAGGGAATGCGGCGGCCGAGACGTCCGCGATGCCAGTCGCTTGCGACGCTGATGTATGGGCAGACAGTCCAGTTGAGAATTCCGCCGATAGTGGTAAGAATGAATACACGCCATGTTTCAGGCAGCTCGACCATGCCTTTCATCTGCACGGGAAGCATTCGGTTCGGCAGCTGCGTTCCGAGAGCAATAATGGCCTCGCCAAGCATGATCCAGATGAGGAGCATTACAAGCTTGGGCATGGTATAACGCAGGGTTCCGCAACGCAGCTGATCGTTGTCTTGAGATGTTGTGGACATGATGAATGAAAAAACTGGGTTAACTGAAATTTCATGTTAATATAATTTGCCTGAAATAATAAGTACTGTTCAATTCGTAATTAGTGTCTGCTGATTTATAGGCAACACGCTCCAGGGGGGCGCACGCCTTCAGCGTGCTTACCCTGAACTAACATATTGCGCCCCCGGAGCTTCGCCGCTTCGCGGCTGCACAATTCTCAATTCAATGCTCGATGCTCAATGCTCTATGCTCGATTAATGATTAATGATTTTTATTTCGCCTTGCTTCCGCAAGGCTCTTTTTTCATTAATTGTGAATTAATTCTGCATTCTGCATTATACATTAATTGAGAATTGAGAATTATGAATTGAGAATTAGTTCTGCATTCTGCATTAATTGAGAATTATGAATTGAGAATTAGTTCTGCATTAATTGGGCGCATGGAATCGGATTAGCCTAATAAATGGTAAAAAAATAACAAAAGACAGAAGCCATTGACCACAAGAAGCTTTATATTGTGGTTTCGGCCGCTCATCTTCGCCACACTGGAAACTGTCCTTTGATGTAGGCAAAATGATACGTGAAATGAATGCCGCCGTCCCAAGACGTCCCGTTTTCCTTAAGAGGAGTTCACTAGGCCTGCTTCCACTTTTCTTCAAGACGCGCCGGACACTTTCCCTGCGGTGTCTCGTGTCTTTTCGTTATTCTACCACTCTTGTAACCTGCTTTTTTCTCTCTTGTGGACTGGATTTGGAACAGAATGCATTTGACGCTTCCCGATGACTGGGAGATGCTGCAATACAGCAAGAACCCAGTTCAAGGGCGCTGCGCCTTTGCAGACCGCTACCAGTTCCGCTTTGAAATGAACTGGAGCGACGTGCAGTCTCCCCCTGACATGGAGCGTCTCCTTTCCGATTATGCGGCATCCATCGAAGAAGCCAGGCAGCCGAAGCCGTCTCCCCTTCAGTCAGGTGCCTGGCACGGCTTGTCCATGATGACTGAAAACGGCTGCTGTGTCACAGGCTATTGCCGTTATTTCTCCGAAATTTCCCAATTGCTGGAAATCTGTTTCATCTATCCGTCTGGGCAGCCGCGCGATGGTTCCGCCGAAGACAAGATACTTTCATCTGTGCATCCTGTCATAACGCAGGCAGACGCCTGTCAGCCTTGGCGAGCGTTCGGCCTCGACTGGTGCGTTTCCCCTGAACTGTCCCTCTCGCGATGCACCGTTTCATGCGGCCTTGCCGAATTATCCTTCTGCAGCCAGAACTTTCGTGCAACACAGACCTTCTCCCGCCGCGGTCTGCTTTACCTCTGGCTGAAGGAACCGATGGAACAATGGATCAAAAAAACGATTCCGAAGGATTTCACGGTCATTTCCGCAAAACAGCGGCAGCACCACGGGCACGACATCTGCGACCTCCTCTGCGCCCCTTCATCCTTTGCATGGACGGATCTTCTGTTCGGGAAGCGCCTGCTGGCCGTCTCGGCTTTCCTCTGCCCGCAGGAAGGCCGACTCTATGCCGTCACCGACCTGCATCGCGGCAAAAAAACACATCCTACTGCCCCGCGTCTTTCCTGTTCCTGCGGCATATCGGTCTCACCAGGAGGCGCCCAATGAAACCGGTCACCTCCAAAGCCAATTGGATTTCCATGCTGAAGGCGGTTCCCGTAAAAAACAGCGCCGCTGAAATCCATGAGACGGCCTCCGGACTTTCCGTGCGCGTTTTCAACCAGAAGAACGACTCCAGATTCTTTCTTCTGCGATGGATTGTCCCCTACAGACCCTACCGCACCATTCAGCTGGATACCGTCGGCGCCGCAATCTGGAATCTTTGCGACGGCAAACGCTGCGTTGAAGAACTCTGTGATATCTTCGCCAGAGAAAACAGACTTTCCTTTCATGAAGCCCGCAGCGGTCTGGCCGACTATCTCAGCAAACTCATCAGAAGCGGCGTTCTGGCAATCTCTCTTCAAGACTCTCCATGAAACCCATCACTACAGCGGAACAACCATGGCTGAGCTTCAAGCGAACCATAGACATAACCATCGACGGAATACGCTATCGCCTGTTCAGAGCATCAGTCACTGTCGCCATCATCATATTGGCGGTTGCGTTCCTGACGAATGTTCTTGCGGAAGGTCTGATCAAGAGCAAAATCAACGCGCATGTAACCGAACGCCAGACTATCAACCAACGTGTCTATGACTGGAGCGCACGCCTGGCCACTCCAGGAGACACGGAATCACTTCTGGAAGAACTCGCCATGACGAAGGAGGGAAGCAGACTCTTCCGCGAATGCAGGCAGTTGACAGACATGAATGACAGCGAATTGACGCAGCTTTGCCGACAGTCCCAGTCCATCGTCGTCTTCCTCGGCTTCCTAAACCGACTGGACTACGCCAAGCGCCGTTCTCTCGTCCACACAGCGGAAGGTCTCGCCGTCCTGCAATGGCTTCGGCTCCCCCGCAACATGGCCTCCTTTCAGCAGGCGCTCGGAACCATTCATTCCGTCAAATGCCCACTCTCGCAGGACGAACTGAACCGAATGCTTGACGATTTTCCCGCCATGGAAATCCAACTGAAGCGGATTCTTGATGCCAGAGCGCAGGCGATACAAACGCTTTCCAGACACCTCGCCGGCCGCCCGCTTCTGGAGGCTCTCTGCGAAACTGACTCAGGCTTCGGATCGCTTATCCGTCAGGCAGGCTTCATGCTTGATTCGGAAGAAGCAGCGTTAATCAGCCGCCAGGCCAGGGCCATTCAGGATGAACTGCTCATAGAAAGTCTCCTTGAAGTGCGGCTCATAAGACAGACACGCACTCACGACGGAAGCACCTCCTCGCACACGACTCAGCCTGTGCGGCAGTTTCTGGCACAGGCCTCCAGTCAGCTTCCATCCGATGTGACGACACTTGACTTGTGGACGATGCTCGAATCCCCTAGGAACGCACGTCTCCTTTCCGAACGGCTTCTCGAAATGCAGGATTCGTCTTCAGCCTCCGACGATGTCCATCTGGAAGCCCTTCCCCCTCATTTTCTTCGCGCAATCTCCATGCCTCCCGAACGCTTCGTCGAACTAGCGGAATCGCGCCGCGAAGCATCCTCGCTGGAAAAGGCAGCCCGCCTTATAGGTGTTCGGGAAGACGTCTTTTTCGGACTTGACGAACGCATGGCCTGGCTTCTCGTCATCTCCCTTCTTGTCTGCGGCGTGGGAATCACAAACGCCATGATGATGTCGGTCACGGAGCGCTTCAAGGAGATCGCGACTTTGAAATGCCTTGGCGCGCTTGACGGTTTCATCATGCTGATGTTCGTCCTTGAAAGCAGCGCCATGGGCCTTGTCGGCGGTTGCCTCGGCGCACTGTTCGGAGGCCTCATCGGCTTCATCAGAATGCTCTTTGCCTTCGGCCCCGAATTCTTCTCAGCAATGCCCATCGGCAATCTGTTCCTTGGAATGGGGGCAAGCGTACTCATTGGCACCATCCTCGCTGCCGTCGCCGCCATCATCCCGTCCTTCAAAGCCGCCCGTCTCGCTCCCATGGAAGCCATGCGAGTTGAATAGAATGCCTCTGGCCAGTTTCCCATGACAACGTCTTCCTCTGCCATCGACAACCGCCGTGTGATCATACGCACGGTAGAGCTGCGAAAATCTTTTGTGAAAAAAGGCGTGACGACCGAAGCGCTTCGTGGAATTGACATATCCATCTTCCAGGGGGAATTCATCTCCGTGATGGGGCCGTCGGGTTCAGGGAAAAGCACTTTTTTCAATATGATCGGCGGGCTGGACAGTCCGACATCAGGACGCGTATTCATTGACGAAGTCGATGTCGCGCAACTCACAGCCGAAGAACTTGCCTATCTCCGATGCCATAAAATCGGATACATCTTTCAAAGCTACAATCTGATAAAATACATGACCGCCCTGGAGAACGTGACGACGCCCATGGCATTCGGCGGCGTAGGACCGGACGAGGCCCGCGAGCGCGGAATGTCGCTGCTGGAGTTGGTCGGACTGAAGGCGCGGTGGCATCACAGGCCCATCGAAATGTCCGGAGGACAGCAGCAGCGTGTTGCGATCGCGCGGTCTCTGGCCAACGATCCTAGCGTGCTTCTCTGCGACGAACCGACCGCGAATCTGGACTTGTCCACGGGACAGGAGATATTGGAATTGCTTCAGAAGCTCAGCCATGAGAAAGGAGTCACCGTCATTTGTGCGACACACGACCACCGCATGATGGACATCTGCGACAGACTAATGTGGATCCGTGACGGAAAAATCGAACGCATAGCCAATCGCGGCGATGTAAGAATTGAAATCGGAGGCATTGAATGAACTTCCAATGATTCGTCTGTCTGCCATACAATCCATTCTCTTCGCGCTCTGCTGCTTTTTGCTGACGGCGGCAAGCCGCGCCTCCTTTCAAGACGACTGCCGCGCCATTGGAGCGTTTCCGCATCGTCTGAGCGGTTCGGACAATAACCATGAGGCGGCTCGGTACAGTGAAAGACGGCTATCGGAACTTTCGCCTGACGAACTGATCGTCCAGCCATTCTCCACCACGCAGACAAAGACCGAATGCTGCGAACTGCAAACGCCTGCAGGAGAAAGCATCCCGCTTCTTCCAATGCGTCCCGATGGAATCATCCCTCCCGTGACGCCGCCAGAGGGTGTCACGGGAAAACTCGTCCGCCTGGGGACAGGCACTTCGGACGAACTCAATGCCTCCGATTCTCTTGAAGGCTGCATTGCCGTGCTTGACTACAACTGCGGCCAAGGCTGGCTCCGTGCGCTGCGCCTTGGCGCCAGCGCAGTCATATTCACAAGCGAATCCACACCACAGGGAACTCATTTTCACTATACGGAAACAAATGCGAATCTGCTCCGTTTCTACTATGACGGTCCTGAAACCGAACTTCCTCCGGACGGAACAACCGTTACACTGAAGAGCAAAGTCATCTGGCAGGCGGCCACCGCACAGAATGTCATAGCCTTCTTCCGAGGGACAGCCCCCATGTTCTCGCAGGGGAAAGAGGAAATCATGGTCCTGGCCGCCAATCTGGACACCTTCGGCGAAGTGCCAGAGCTGTCGCCTGGCGGGCGCTCCGCCGCCAACTGCGCCGCCCTGCTCGCAATTGCAGAGGCCATCTCACAAAACCGTCCGCGCCGCCACACGCTGATTGTCTTCCTCGACAACCAGGCGCGGGCCCACGAAGGCTGCGGCCTTTTCTATCGTGTCACCGACAATCTCAAGGAACGGCTGGAATCCTTTCAGAACGAATGCGTCTTCCACGAAGAAATGCTGAAACTGCTCGCGAATCCCTTCCCGCTTACAGCAAAGGTTCCGTCAGTAAGACGGCATTTTCTGAATCAGCTGGCGGAAAAGGCGCAGGATGCAGCCCAAAAATACAAAAACGAAGAATATTCCCTCAGCGACGAGTTGCGCGAATACGCACGCGCCTACGGCGGCAATCCGCCGGAGGACATTGCCCGCCGCATTCTGGAAATCAACGTCACCCCTTCCGGAAATCCAGCGGCATCACAATCTGGACTGCTGGAACAGGCGGTTGCAAAAAAACACCAGTGGAACGACCTGCAACGCCTCATAGGACAGCAGAAACGCGATCCGTCCGGAACGGACAAGCCGCTGGACCTTTCACCGGAACTTCGGCAAAATCTGGAGAAGCTTCTGGAGCTTCTGCGAATTGATCTGGAGCAACGCGAAAGCGAACTGACGCTAGAAAAACAGCATTTGGATGCCGCCCGCAGGCTTTCGGCTATTCTGCAGAACAATCTGGTCATTCTGCACGCATCGCTTCTTCTCGGCGACACATTGGACAAATGGGGGCTTGCCATCGGCGGCGACTCCAACGTGCACACAACATACGACAATCCGGGACTTTACGGAAAAATCCAGTCAGCCTTTCTGAAAATGCACCGCGCCCGTCTCGACGCCGATCTTCCCAGTCATTTTCTGGCGGAATCGGCCGACCAGACACTTTCCAAGCCGCGCATTCTCTGGGGCGGCTCCTCTTTGATTCACAGCGGCGAGATGGCAGGTCTTTTCGCAATCTTCAACGTCGCCTTTGCAACAGTTCAGGAAAGCGCCCCACGGGAAGGCACTCCAGGCGACACCATTGACAGCCTGAAGCTGTCTGTCATTGAAGCCCAGACAGAAGACATCATCAGCGCGCTATGCGCCACGGCCAATGCACCAGACGCAGTACGCGCCTCCGTCGCAGGGAATTCAGAGCATCTCTCCCTGAAGCACAGCATCGTTCCGCAGAAACATTATTTTGATCCTTCATTCGGCAAGGACTTCATCGGCAGAGGTCCCATGGTCATGGGAATGCTTCCAGGCACATCGCTGCCCAACCTGCCGATTCCCGGCGCCACGGTTCAACTGCGCTTCGCCGACCAGACGACACTTGCTTTCAATGAAAAGAAGATGCCTGCTTTTGACAATTTCCAGATCCTGCGCACCAATCAGCACGGAATCTACACCCTTGTTCCACATCAGACCAACATCAATAAGTATCGTGGCTTTGCTGTTGTCTTCAACAAAGACGGAATCGTCGACGAAGCCTCCGACATGGAAAACGCGCCGAAATTCAAATTCCGCCTCAACACCTACAAGGCGCATCACGGTTGCATCATACTGCCGCCCCAGCAGCGCATACAGAAGCGTCTGAAAGAGGAAGTCGGCATCATCTCGGCGCATACGAACTCCCTTCTCTCTACAGAAAAGAGCTTCAGTGAAACTGCCGACGGCGTCGTCTCATGGTTTTCGGAACGTCGTGAAAAAGGAATCAAATTATTCGGACTCAGACAGTTCGTGGGATTGAACAACGGCACGGAGTTTCTGGAACCGACAACGGTTCCTGCCGTGGATTCCATCGGAACAGGCTTTCCTATGACGCAAGCGCCGCTGAATGTCAATTCAGCCGCACGCTCCTCCGGCGATCTATGGCGCCTCGACGATGCGCGCCTCCGCATGCTTTCGTCCCGCGGGATTCTGGATTCCGCGCTCTCGGAAATGCATGGCCGTTCAGAAGACATGCTCCGCGAAGCCGCCGAGCCGAGCATTCCGCCATCGCGGCGCGAAGCCCTCCAGACCATCTCCTTCTGGTCAAGCCTGCCGGCGTACCAGAAAATACGATCCATGCTGGACGATCTTGTCTTCGCACTTCTCATCCTGCTGCTCCTTTCCGTTCCGTTTTCCTTTTCTCTGGAGCGTGTTCTGATCGGCTCAACCAACATCTACCGCCAGATCGCCTGGTTCGCAGGATTCTTTCTGGCGACCTTCCTGATCCTCTACTTCACACACCCTGCCTTTTCCATCGCCAACACCCCTGTCATCATCTTCTTAGGCTTCGCCATCATCGTCATGTCCGGCATGGTCATCTTCCTCATCCTAAGGAAATTCGAGACTGAGCTGAAGACCTTGCAGGGGCTTGCCGTCACCGTTCATGCCAACAACGTCTCCGGCGTCTCCACATTCCTCGCAGCCATGCAGATGGGCATTTCCACCATGCGGCGCCGTCCGTCGCGCACGGCGCTCACCGCCGTCACTATCATTCTCCTGACCTTCACGATTCTCTGCTTCGCCTCTTTCAGCACCCAATCCGGCATCATCACGATCTTCACATCGCCAAGTCCTGCCTACCATGGCGTCGACATCCATCATCGCTCATGGGTGCCCCTGAACGAAGACATCTTCAACGTCATCAAGGAGAAATGGCCACAGGCGCGGCTTTTCCGGCGTATGTGGATCAGCCCTGAATCCCTTGAATCGCCGGAAATGCTTCTCACGACGCCAACTGGCGAATTTCCAAATGCCGTGCGCGGCGTCCTTGGCATTGAGCCCGACGAACTCGTATGCAGAGAAGACATGAAGATGCTCTTCGAGGGACTCTCCGACGGACAGTTCATGATCACACGTCCTCTGGCGGAAGCACTGCACGCCTCAAAAGGAGACACACTGCTTCTAAAGGGAAAGGCCTTTTCCATCGGCCGCATACTAGATCCAGTGCAACTTTCCGCCGTCAAGGACATGGATATGGCCAGCATCCTGCCCGTCGATTTCACAGCCGACGCATCGGCATCGGCGGATGACAACGACGACCAGGAGGCAGACGAAGCGGCATCGCAAAGGACATGGACCAATCTTTCTGTCGACCAGCTCGCCGTCATGACTGCCAGAGACGCAAAAAGCCTAGGCGCATTCCTTTACAATCTGCAGCTTTATACAGATACGCCGAGCGAAGCGCTTTCGTTGGGCGAAAATCTCTCCCGCTTCCTTTCGGTCCCTGTCCTGGCGACACGCGAGAACGGTGTCTACAAGCACACTCTTGGAACAGTCCTGCAACCAAGCGGAATCAAGAGCCTGTTCTTTCCTGTCATTCTGGGCGGTCTTGTCATTTTCGGGACCATGCTTGGCTCGGTTGCCGACAGAAAGAAGGAAATCTATACCTTCAGTGCGCTGGGACTTGCTCCGAAACATGTCGCCACGCTGTTTTTTGCCGAATCAATGGTATATGCACTGCTGGGCGGAATGGGCGGCTACCTGCTCGCGCAGGGAATCCTGAAGCTTCTCGGCTTCGCGGCAGAATACGGGCTGATGCGCGTGCCGGAAATGAACATGTCATCGACCAATACGATCATCGCAATTCTCATTGTCATGGCAACGGTTCTGGTTTCGGCCATCTATCCGGCTCTCACCGCTTCGAAATCCGCCAATCCAGGCCTGATGCGCTACTGGCGTCCGCCGACGCCGAAAGGCGATCTGCTGGAACTCACATTCCCCTTCACAGTATCGCAATACGACATCACAGGCGTCGTCGCATTTCTACATGAGCATTTCAGCAACCACACCGATGCAGGCCTTGGCAGCTTCATGACGGAAGCTCCCCGCATAACCCGTCCTGCCGGCGGCGTCGGATTGGAAGCCATAGTTTCACTGGCTCCATTTGATCTTGGTGTATCTCAATTCTTCACGCTGGAATCGGCGCCTTCGGAAATTGCCGGAATCAACGAAATCCACGTCATCCTGCGGCGACGTGCCGGACAGCCAAAGGATTGGCAGCGCCTGAACAAGAGTTTTCTGGACGAATT
>JAKSPA010000031.1 GCA_024405235.1 Lentisphaeria bacterium | reverse complement strand
GGAAGGGTTTGGTTTGGGTGGTGCTTTTCTGCCAGGAAATCAGTTAGTTGGAGATACTGTCGTTGTTTGGAAGATTTGGGTTTGTACTCGTTTCATCCGAAGGCGGGATGGAAGAGTCGTCGGAATACGAAGCGGAATTCGAATTGTTCATGTCA
This sequence comes from Lentisphaeria bacterium, assembly GCA_024405235.1. Lineage (GTDB taxonomy): Bacteria > Verrucomicrobiota > Lentisphaeria > Oligosphaerales > Oligosphaeraceae > UBA1724. The sequence continues at coordinate 11,026 of JAKSPA010000031.1, read as the reverse complement.
TCCGCATCGTCGGAGTAATGGCCTCCTCTGGAAGGGAAGTTGTCCCAATAGATTTCGCGCAATCCCGAAATCGGCTGAGGGCCTACATAGCCGCGGTCTTCCAGTTCCTGCATCAGATCGGCGGATTTGTTGTATCCGATTCTCAGAGCGCGCTGGAGATACGAAATCGTGGGGCGTTTTCCTGTTTCGAGAGCCGCGAGAGCCTTTCTGACAAGCGTGTCGGTGGAATTGTCGTTCGGATCCGAATCGTCGTCGAAGCCGCCATATTCGCCGCCAGCCTCTCCGCCTTCTGCATTCTCGCCGTTTTTGGGAGTGTTCGCGATGGCGCGCATGATGCTTTCGTTGAAGGACTGCTCAGCCTGTGACGAGCAGATTGAAGCGACCTCCGCGATTTCTTCGTTTGTGACCCAGCCGCACTGTATGCGCTGCATGTCTGCGCCGCCTTGCGTCATAAGCATATCGCCTTGGCCAAGAAGGTCTTCTGCGCCTTTTGTGCCGAGAATGACGCGCGAGTTGACTTGATCGGTGACCTGAAGCGCGATACGATACGGGAAATTGCTCTTGATCAATCCAGTGATGACGTCTGCCGAAGGACGCTGTGTGGCGACGATCATGTGGATTCCAGCCGCACGTGCCTTTCCTGCCAGACGCGCCAGAGCGCCTTCGACGTCCTTTTTGGCCACGGCCATGATGTCGGCGAGTTCGTCGATGATGATCACGAGATACGGCATCTGTCGTGGAATCAGTTCGCCGTTTTCATCGTATTGCGGTTCGGGGGATTCCGGACGCGAATTGAATTCAGCGAGATTCTTAACGCCGACCTCCTTCATGACGATGTATCTGCGGTCCATCTCGACGCACGCCCAATTCAATGCGGGACCGACTTCCTTCGGTTCGTTTATGATCGGAGCAAGCAGATGCGGAATCTTGCTGTATGGAGCGAATTCCAGAAATTTCGGATCGAACATGATGAGTTTCAGCTGCGTCGGCGAGAAGTGCAGAAGCATGGATTGAATCATCAGATTCATGCATACGGATTTGCCTGTGCCCGTGGCGCCTGCGACAAGAAGGTGCGGCGCCTTTGCCAGATCCATCATGATAACGTCGCCGTCGACGTTCTTTCCAAGCATCAGCGGTATTTTCATTCTCGTGTCCTGCCATGAAGGCGACGCGAAGAGTTCGTGCGCGCCGACGATTTCCCTTACGCGGTTGGGGACTTCGATTCCAGCGCGGTCCTTGCCTGGAATCGGCAGAAGCATTCGCACGAGATGCCTCGAGCAGAGCGCCGACGAAAGGTCGTCCTGGTGTCCGTTGAGCGTTTTCAGCGGTATTCCATGACCCATCTGGATTTCATACAGCGTCACCTGCGGGCCTGGAATTGCATTTACAACATCCGCATCGACATTGAACGCATCAAGCGTGTTCTGTATGATTTCGCTGTTCTCCTGTATCTCCTGGTCGATGGCGCTCTGCTGTTTTGCGACTTCAGTCGGCTTGTAGACGGCCAGTGGGTCCGGCAGAACGTAGTTCGAACCGTCGTTGGCTGAAAGCTGTCGCGGCGCCGCTGGCTGAACCGGCCGCTGCGGTTGCTGCGCCGTCGGTCTCTGCGGTTGGACAGGCAGTTCGGGCTGACGTCTAGTTGGTTGAACGGCAACGGGATCGTATGTCGGGCGCTGAGTGCCGTTGATCGATTGCGCGAATTGCTGCTGACGAAGGATGGACGCTTCGCCTCTTCGGCTGTTCAGAACGCCGCCGACCTGCGCATTCTGCGCGTAGCGCATCTCTGGCTGCGGCATTGGCGCTGGCTGCGCAACTGGAGCGTTTCCCTGCGGCGGCTGCACGAACTCATCCGCCTGCATTGGAGCGGATTCCATTGTCTGAAAGGTTTCGTCAACGGCGCTTTTCGCCGTCTTTCTGTTCTGCGAATAGACATTCCAGAATTGCATGAAGAGATCGTGCCAGTCATTCATCCAGATGACGCAGAAAGAGAGACATAGAATCAGTGCGCCGACAATCATGCAGCCCTTGGGACTGAGCAGGTTGTATATGAGTCCATTGGGGCCTGCGCATAGAAAATCGCCTATGACGCCGCCTGGAAATCTGCTTATGTTCAGGCTTGTGGTCAGATTCTGAAATGCGTCTGGCCAGATGCCGAGCAGGAATGAGAATCCCAATCCCGAAAGCGGAATGCAAAGATAGTATGCCCAGTTGCCTGGCCGCAGATCGTGCCGCCAGAGCAGTCGTCTGAGACAGCATATCGTCGCGACGACGAGTAGCGGATATGCAGCCAGTCCGAAAGTCATGAGGCAGAACCATCCGAAATATGCTCCGACCATTCCCAAAGTGTTCTGCGGGAAGGTAGGTCCTGTCAAGCCGCCAGCGTAGAAATCAATGTCTTCTGGATAGAATGGAACCAAAGAAAGGAATGCCAGCAGAAGAAAGACCAGCATGACCAGTCTGTAGAATCTGAAAGAAGTCGGAGCCTGCCGTGAAGTGTCCTGTACGGCGCTAGTGAAATTTTGTTCGATTGGAAAGTTCTGCGAAGACATTATTTGAATGGTGAACGGCTATTTGCCGAGATTGTAGAGGAATACTGACGCCAGAACCATCAGTGCGGCGACCATCCGCCGCCAGAAGAGCGACGCGGTCAGTTTTGATTCAATGGCGGTGCATCCGAACCAGATGCATATCGGTGTGAAGAGTATCGTCAGAATGCCGCGCATGTTCTGCAGGATTGTTCCGTGGACGGTGCCGAGACGCGCGAATGTCAGCGTTAGGAAGACGATGCATGTCACCCACATCACGGCGAAAGGCACGCTGTTGCGCAACGCCTGCATTGTGAATTTTTTTCTTTGGACGCAGAGTCCGAATGCGGCTATCAAACCGACTAGCACATACGATAACGCGGTGCAGTGCAAGGCGCTAAGCATATTGCTCTCGTTCAGTTCGCTGCCGAGAAAATTAGTCATTGCGGTCAGACTGAGATCCGAGACGCAATACGAAAGGCAGCCGAGGAGGACGAAAGCGATGCCGCTGACGGAAAAGCTGCTTCCGGCGTTGTTCAGAATGAACGCTGCAAGAAAGGTCAGCGTCAGCGCCAGCCACTGGAAGATTCCGACGTGCTCTTTGAAAAGCAGGGCGGAAATAAGCGCAAGCATCGGCAGTTTGAATCCAAGAAGGGGCACGACGCGCGAGGCTTCTATTTGACGTTGTGCGGCAAAGACGAATGCCTGTCCGAGCGCGAAGAAGACCGACGTTCCCGCGAGAACCAGCGGATGGCGGCAGACGCATGCGATGATGCCGTCTTTCCACAGCACCGCTAGCATCAGCGCGGCGATTGCACCCATCACCACACCTGCGTTCATGAGCATTCCAGGCGCCGTCGCGCCTTTTGTGCTTTTGAGCGCCCATGCGGAGGAGAGGAAGGCGCCTGCTGAAAAAGTCGCCGTGAGAAAACCAGTTGTGAGTCCGATCCAATCCATTCTGCGCTTCGGGTGGTCTCGCGCCACGTCCGCCGAATTCTTTTCCTGGTCGAATCAATTCGTGCAATCAGTCGCGGCTGTTCACGTACATTATAACCATGCGTTGTTCCAGCCGAACCGTTTGCCGCCTGAATGTCTTCGAATCTGCAGAGTGAATTCGCGAACGCGGCGCTATTCCAGACAGATGGTCAGAAGATCTCTTCTGCGCCGAGCTGTTTCAGACCTGTCTCCTGAATCGCTTTGTTGGCCTTTTCGAAGTCGGAGAACTTGATGACCATGAGAGGATTCGGATATTTCGTCTGAGAAACAGTGTACATGTATTCGACGTTAACGCCCGATTCGTGAATCGTCTGAAGAACGCGTGCAAGCCCGCCGGGAACGCCCTCGACCGAGATGACCGCAATCGCGTCCAGTCGGCAGACGACTCCATGTTCGCTTAGAATCGACACGGCCTTGTCGACATCGTCCACAAGCAGTCGGAGAATGCCGAAATCGGCGGTGTCCGCTATTGAAATCGCCAGAATGTCAATGCCGCCATCACCGAGAATCTTTGTGATTTCGGCGAGACGACCCACACGGTTCTCCAAAAAGATGGAAAGCTGTCTCACTGTCATTTTTTGCTCCTTCGGTTCAGAATTGTGTGTGGGAATGCTATTTGAATCGCTTGTCGATCACGTGCTTGGTCTTTCCGTCGCATCTTGCGATGGCGCCTGGTTCGACGAGGGAACTCTTCGCGTTGATGCCAATCATGCCCTTGCTCTTGCCTGAAATCCCATTGCGGAGCAACTCGAGGGCCGAAACCTGATCGCCAAAGACCTCTGGCGTGACTTCCACGCGGATTTCCAAATCGTCCATTGCGCCTTCGCGTGTGACGACGATTTCGTAGTGGGGAACGATGCCTTTGATGGACAGCAGCAGCGACTCGACCTGCGACGGGAAGAGATTGACGCCGCGGACGATGAGCATGTCGTCGCATCTGCGGCGGATGGGTTCCATTCTGACGAGCGTGCGTCCGCATGGGCACTTGTCGTAGTGCAGGGCGGTCAGATCGTGCGTGCGGTAGCGCAGCAGCGGCATGGCCCACTTGTCAAGCGTGGTCAGAACCAGTTCGCCTTCCTGTCCCGGCGGTAGCGGTTCGCCTGTTTCGGGATCGACGATTTCAGGGAAGTAGTGGTCTTCGAAGATGTGAGGGCCGTTTCTTGTGCCGCAGCCGCCCGCCACGCCTGGTCCCATGATTTCAGAGAGTCCGAAGATGTCGTGCGCGCGGATGCCTGTTCCAGCCTCCATGCGGTCGCGCATTTCGAAAGTCCATGGCTCAGCGCCGAAGAATCCGTGTTTGAGAGTGCTCTTGCGGAGGTCTATGCCGAGACGCTCGGCGACTTCCATCAGATGGATGAAATAGGACGGCGTGCAGCAGATCGTCGTGATTCCGAGATCCTGAATCATCATGCAGAGCTTTTCAGTATTGCCGCCGCCCATAGGAATGACGGTGGCGCCTGCGCGCTCCATGCCCTGGTGGGCGCCCATGCCGCCCGTGAAGAGCGCATAGCCATAGCCGATGACGGCGATGTCTTCGTTGCTGATGCCGCCCATGAGGAAGCATCGCGCCGCAGTCTCGCTCCAGATTTCCAAATCGCCTTTCGTGTATGATACGACGATCGGCTTGCCGGTCGTGCCGCTCGAGGCATGCAGACGGACGATTTCCGAACGCGGCACGGCATTCAGTCCATACGGATAGTTGTCGCGGAGGTCTGTCTTCTGCGTGAATGGCAGCTTGACTATGTCGGAAAGAGTTCTGATATCTTCTGGCTTGAGGCCCTTCGCGTCGAATGCCTTGGTATAAAACGGACTATGCTCGTAGGCATGATGTACTATTCGCTGAAGGCGCTCCAGCTGGAGACGCTCCAGTTCGGTCCTGTCCAAAAAATCCTTCTGTGACAATGATGAAGGCATAATTGTGTGTTCTTTGTGTATTTTTTTGCGCAATGGAAGTCATTGCGGCATCAGTTCATGTTTTCTCGGTAAAGTCGCCGTTCGAATGCCTCGCGCCGTGGCTTGCACATGGCATTCTTTCGCGTCTTTTCGTAATCTAGTACTATAATATCTAAATGGCTCACGGTATGATTGGCACAAGGCAAGAAAACCCAAGATTTCACATTTCGAAATTTCGAAAAAGCATAGAATATATGTAAGGCATAAAAAAATTAGCATTATGGCGTGAAAACTGTACATAACCTGTAAATTCGTTGTAAATAAAACTGCATCTTTCCATTTCTTCAATAAGTTATGCTGTTAATTTAAATCTTTGGTTTTCCCTCAAAAAGGAGTGTTTTGCAAAATCCATGCCATTTTTCCGAAAAAAAGGGTTTCTTGTATAAAAAAAATCTTTCTAGAATGCCAAATCAAGGGTTTATGAATAAAAAAGGCGTTGAAAAATAAAAAAAATGGCATGAACGGTTTGCCAAATTGGAAAGAAGGTTTACTTTTGGAGTCCCGCCAAAGCAGTGGAGTCTTTTCTCTCCGTTCAATTCAAAGTGTCTGTCTCACTGACACGAGGGGAGGGGGCAGGTCACAAAACAATTCTGTAATTGGATTGGAGAAAGACAAAGGCTTTGGCGGAAAAGTCTAGTCATGCCAAATTTCGATTCCAACATCTCAATATTGTGGTCTCAATGTCTCGAGGGACTGAAGGAGCGCCTTACAGCGAACGTCGTTCAGATGTGGTTTGCTCCGGGCGTGGTCATTCCTGTTTCCATGGATGACGACAAGTTCCTTCTGGGCTTCCCGCCGAATTCGTTCATCGATTGGGCGAAGGACAACTACCGCGAGTCAGTCGAGCGAGTCCTGACGGAATTGACGGGGCATTTCCGCGAAGTGGTCTTTGTGGAACGCGCTCAGGAAGACGCCCCCGAGGCCAGCAAAGAGCCGTCGTCTGCCGCGAATGTCGCATCGATTGAAGCGTCTGAGCAGAAGCGTTCGATTACAAGCGACGATCTTGCGCAGCGCAAGGAGACGCTGAACACCCTCAACAAGCTATTCACCTTTGACAGTTTTGTCGTCGGCGGCAACACGCGTTTCGCGTACAACAGCTGCCGCGAAGTCGCCGCTCATCCAGGCGAGAGCAAGAATCCGCTTTTCATACATGGTCCGAGCGGTCTTGGCAAGACGCATCTTCTACAGGCGATCGCGCGCGATGTCGTCGAGCGTGATCCTCACAAAGTCGTCGTATATCTTACAAGCGAGCAGTTTGGAAACCTATATATAGAGGCAGTCCGCGCCGGCGGCACTCAGCGTATGGCGGAATTCCGTCAGCGTTTCCGTCGTGTCGATGTTCTATTGATTGACGACGTTCAGTTCTTCGGCGGTCGCGAAGGCATGCAGGAGGAGTTCTTCCACACCGTCCACGAACGTGACAACAGCCACAAGCAGATCGTCTGCGAGTCTGACAGACTGCCGCAGGTCACTCCGGGCCTTGAAAAGCGTCTTGTGTCGCGTTTCGAATCTGGTCTCACGGTGGACATCACGCCTCCCGACCTTCAGACGCGCGTCGCGATTCTCGAGGAGAAGCAGCACTCCTTCACGCGGAAGCTTCCCAACGACATTCTCGAATATCTTGCGCAGCGCATCAAGAGCAACGTCCGTAATCTCGAAGGATCGCTTTTGACGTTGCAGGCCTACTTGGACATGGTTCCGCTCCAGAACTATGAAGAAGTCAGCAAGTCTTTGGTTGACAAGGTAGTAGGCAATAAGTTCGAGGTCGATGCTGCAATGCAGCTGACCGTCAATCGCATTCTGGAATTCGTGGCCCACCGCTACGATGTCCGCATCCAGGACCTCAAGGGCAAGGGGCGCCAGAGCGAAATCACGATGCCGCGTCAGATTGCCATGTATCTTTCCCGCAAGCTGACCGAAAAATCGCTTCCCGAGATCGCCGCGGGCTTTGACAAGAGTCATCCGACCGTTCTCCATTCAATCTCCGTCGTCGAGAAGAAGATAAGTTCCTCTGAGGATTTCCGTGCGGAAATAGCGGATTTGGAGCGAAAGATATTCGAGAATGCATAACAGCCGCTTTTGGGGCAGTTTTTCAAATGAATTCCGCGAAGAACGCGGGAGAACAAAGGGACTTTGGGCTTGAGGCCGTTTCATGGATCAGCCTGAAACGTCCCTTTTTCCTTTTTTCTGAACAAAGGCATGAAATACGCAGGACTTACAAAAGAGCAGGTTGAGCAAAGCCGCAGAGAGCATGGTTCAAACGCATTGACCGATCTGCCGCCTGAATCGCTTTGGTTTGTGATTCTCAAAGGATTCAAGAATCCGATGATAATCATTCTGCTGGTAGCTCCCGCGATTCAGTTGATTCTATTGGCCTTCCGTCAGGTGGAATGGTACGAGGCGCTCGGCACTCCAGTAGCCATACTGGCTGCCAATGGCGTGGCCGCTTTCTTCGAAAACAGACAGGCTTGGAAGGCGTCGCAGCTGAAGCATGAAGAGAGTTCGAAGGAAAAGGCGAAGGTCGTTCGCGACGGCGTCATTTCCGAAATCCCTGTTTCCGATGTCGTAGTTGGCGATATCGTTTTTCTGCAGGCAGGAGACAAGATTCCCGCGGATGGCATTCTGCTTGACGGAACGCTGAAAGTGGACCAGGCGTCTCTGAACGGCGAATCGGAAGAGGCGCCGAAAGAAGCGCTTGTCGGAAACGCCGACTACAATATCAACGATCTCCTGAATAGTTACTATGTCTATCGCGGAACCGTAATCTGCAGTGGCGAAGCATACGAAAAGGTCTTGGTGAACGGTGACAGGACCATCTACGGACAATCGGCGCTGGCAGCGAAAGAGGCGCCGCCGGAGACGCCGCTGCAGGTGAAACTGGGCCGCCTCGCACAGCAGATTTCGCTTTTCGGCTATATAGGCGCCGCTGTGATCATCATAACCATCCTCGCGACGGATGTTCTTGGCGGCAATGCGCCTGCTGGTTGGATGGGATGGCTGCGGCTTGTCGTCACGGCCGTGACGACCGCCGTGACGATAATCGTTTGCGCGGTTCCTGAAGGGCTCCCGATGCTCAGGTCCATCCTCCAGGCGCTGCAGAGTCCTAAGATGGAGAAGGACAACGTGTTGGTGCGAAAAATCAACGGCCTGGAGACATCAGGAAGTCTCAGCATCCTTTTCTGCGACAAGACAGGCACGATCACCATGGGCAGGCTTTCCGTCGTGGAATTCGCCACGGGAGACAGCGTCTCCTTCGACGCGTTGTCGAAGGTCTCCGAAAAACTTCAGGCGGACATGATTTGCGGCATCGGCGTCAACAACAGTTCGCAAGTCGGCGGCGGTTCGGTTGTCGGCGGCAACAACACCGACCGCGCGTTGATGGAATTTCTTTTGTCCAACGGCGTTGCCAAGAGGATTTCCAAAGATGGGCTGGTTGCATTCAACCCCTTTGATTCGAACAAGAAGTGCTCTAGCGTAGTAATTGACGGGAAAGACGGTAGAAGAGTTTTCGTGAAAGGCGCCCCCGAACGAATTCTGGAACGCTGCGGAAAATATGTCGCGGCTGATGGCACCGAAAAGCCTTTTGAAGAAAAGGCGGCTTTGGCTCGATATCTTGACGAGCAGGCGAACCGCTCCATGCGTCTTCTGGCGGTGGCGAAGGCCGACGGAGAAGACGAGCAGGCTGCATTGACGCTCGTGTGCATTCTGAGCATTCGCGACAATGTTCGACGGGAGGTCGGAGCCGCCGTCGATGAGATTCACGCGGCTGGCATACAAGTCGTCATGGTCACAGGCGACCGTCGCGAAACGGCGGTGGCAATCGCACGCGAAGCAGGGCTTCTATCGTCATCGGATGATATTGCGATAACATCCTTCGAAATGAGCGAGATGAGCGATGATGAACTGAAGGCGATCCTTCCAAGATTGCGAGTTGTTTCGCGGGCGCTTCCGTTGGACAAGAGCCGTCTGGTTCGTGTCGCTCAGGAGATGAAGTTGGTCGTCGGTATGACTGGCGATGGCGTAAATGACTCGCCTGCACTAGGTAAGGCAGATGTAGGCTTTGCAATGGGCAGCGGCACTGAAGTCGCAAAGGAAGCAGGCGACATCACGATTCTTGACGACAATCTCACTTCCATCGAGAAGGGCATTCTCTATGGAAGGACGATGTTCAAGTGCATTCGCAAGTTCCTTATATTCCAGCTGTCCGTCAATGTCGCAGCGGTTTTCGTGTGTGCGATTGCACCGATTTTCGGAATGGAACAGCCTATGACTGTCGTTCAATTGCTTATGATCAATCTCGCCATGGATACGCTCGCCGCGATTGCCTACGGAAGCGAGCCGCCGTTAATGGAATACATGCATGAAAAGCCGATTCCGAGAGACGAAAGCATCGTGACGAAGGAGATGTACACGGAGGTGGCCGTAAGCGGAATCTACATCACGGTTCTTTGTCTTGCGCTGCTCTTCTGGACGCCGCTGAGGAATTTCGTCTGCGCGTCAGGCGATGAGTCGTATCTGAAATCGACGCTGTTTGCAACGTTCATGATGGCCATCACCTTCAACGGATTCAATGCCAGAACAACACATCTGAATCCATTTGAAGGGCTTGGACGGAATATGACTTTCGTGACAATCATGGCCTTGATTTTAGCCTTCCAATATCTTTTTGTCACATTCGGCGGAAAGACATTGGCGGTGACGCCATTGACGTGCGACACGTGGCTGAAAAGCCTTGTGCTGGCATTGCTTGTGATTCCAGTCGATATCATCAGAAAGCTCCTGTCGCGAAGAATTTGAAATGACCATCGGATCCATTGCTTTTTTCATGTCATAGCGAACATTTCGGTCGTGTCCGACCAAAGGCATTTCCATGTGCATGACGGCGACTATGTCATGAAAAGACGGCTCTTGTCAATTTTCATGAAAAGACGCAAATTCGTGTCCGCAGACATCAAAAACGGCATGAAAAAAAGAGCAGCATGCCCTAACAGCGATTCTAAGGCCCTCTACGCGCATTGACCCCCTTTTGCGTATATATATACCACAAAGGCCAAAGACATCAAAATAGGCCGTCTTTTGAGCCTTTTTGCAAAATTTGCAAGAACGGGTGGGATGTTCACTCCCGCATGGCTCACATGGCTCACATGTCCCGCATGGCTCGACCGACTTGCGTTGGAGAATAGGGCTCAAGATGGGTCAGGACGGACACGATCTTCAGTTGGCGCCTGGTCAGATCATGCTGCCCCTGCGTGCAAATATCATGACCATCCGCCACGCTCAGTGACGGTTCCACCAATACGTGCAAATCGACGTCGTAACCACTTAAGATATTGCGAACACGAATATTGTGTACTCCCTTGACTCCTTTGACCTGTCTCGCCAATTTCTCTATTTCAATGACGATGTCCACGGAGTCATCCGGTTCCATGTGCGTCATTACTTCAAGAACCATAGGCATCTTTCTTTGAATCAACGCGGCGGCCTGTTCGCATAGCCGATGTCCGTCTTCAACGGTCATGTCTTTATCGACAAGGATATGCATGTCAAGAAGA
>JAKSPA010000030.1 GCA_024405235.1 Lentisphaeria bacterium | reverse complement strand
CTTCCAGGCGGCAACGGCACTTCTTCAGGCGGCAACCGCGAATTCGTTCCGCCGCTGGCACGCGCAGCATGCGCCGTCGGCATCGACGCACTCTTCCTTGAAATCCATCCAGAACCCGAAAAGGCGCTTTCCGATGGAGCCAACTCGTTGCGTCTGAAGGATCTCAGAGACCTTCTCACAAGCATGAAGAAACTCCACGAAATCTGCCCGTAATCCAACGACCCGCCACGCGCGACCATTTTTCCGCATGATCAAGATACTGAACGAAAGAAAATTCACCGTCAAGGGCATCAATCTCAATGCTGCCCTGAAGGCTATCAAACTGATCGCACTTGACGTGGACGGCGTCCTCACGGATGGACGTATCGGATACAGCGGTTCTGGAGACGAAATCAAATTTTTTGATGTGAAGGACGGCTCCGGCATCACGATGCTTCGAAGAGCAGGACTGGCCGTCGGAATCATCTCCGGACGAAAAAGCAAGGCGAATCAGACACGCGCCGCGGAACTAAAGTTGGATTTTCTGGTCGAAAACTGCTGGACGAAATGGGAAGCGCTGAAAGCAATTGCGCAGGAACGCGGCATATCGACCGACGAGTGTCTCTACATCGGCGACGACATGATCGACGGACAGACGCTTGCGAATGCTGGAATAGGCGTCGCCGTCGGAGACGCATCGCCTGAAGTCACCCCCTACGCAGATGTGCAGACGCAGGCATTCGGAGGGCGCGGCGCAATCCGCGAAGTCTCCGAATGGCTACTGAAGGCGCAGGACAAATGGGAACTTCAACTGAAGCACTACCACCTTCTGGAGAACTGACTCAATTGCGGATACTAATCTTGACAATCCTGCTATGCGCCGCTGCTGCCAGATGCGCCGATTTCAATCTTGAAAACATTGAGAATCTTGAACTCAAAGGCTTTCAGACGAACGGCGTTTCATTGAAATCCGACGGCACGGACACGGAAGAGATCACTTGGCTGATACAAGGCGCAAGCGCACAGCTGCAAAGGCCGAACTACACTCTGAACGGCTTCAAATTGCAGTTGGACGGAGAAGAGGACGGCATGGGACATTACTGTCTTGAAAGTCCCAAATGCATCTACAACAAAGACTTGCAGGAAGTCAGAGGAGACAGCGCCGTCTCCCTCAGCGGTCCAAACGGCTTCTCGATAACTGGCATCGGATACGATTTCTACATAGACGCAGACGACAACAACATGCGTCTGGTCATACGCGATGCAGTTCACATCACCTTCAACCTCTCCTCCCAGCAGGAGTGGCGGAACAAACAGAAACGCGACAACACCAATTTCACACCATGAAAAAGCCACTGTTGATTTTTATGACCATGGCGGCGGCGCTGTGCCTCTGCGCACAGAACACGCCGGAAGCGCAAGCCGAACAGGATGTCGCCCGTCCGACAGCATTGGAACAACCAGCCGAGGCAGCGTCTGAGAATGCGAAATCAAAGGAAACCGAAGAGAAAAAAGGCATCGAAGGAAAGATCAGCATTTCCGCAGACCGAATGAAAATGGTTCATGAGAAGATAGCCAAACTTGACGGCAATGTCGAAATCGTCTTCATTCCAGAAGGCAAGACTCTGGAAGAACTTAGAAAGAAACTTAAGACGTCTGATGTCAGAGTCATCCTGAATGCAGACCGCATGACCGTCTTCTTTCCGGAAAAGACCAAGGGAACCAAAGCGGTCGCAGATGCTGGAAAGGCGCCCGCCGCCGATCAGAAGAAGACCTCTTCCAGCGCGCCATCCAAGATTCATGCGAATGGCCGTGTAAAGATCCACACGCCGGACGGCAAGAGCGCCACTGGCGAGCAGGCTGTCTGGGATTTCGCGAACGGCAATTCCATCATGCTGGAGGGAAAATGCACGATTCTCTCCGACGGCCATGTCATGACTTCTCCCAAAGTCACATACAACATGGAAGAGAACCGCTTCGTCGCATCCCGCGCCGTAATCACATTGCCAGTTGGCAATTCCGCCTTGAAGGACAAAGAGCTGCCTGGTCTGGATGCTCTGCCGAAGGCACAGGAGAAGAAATAATGTCAGAGAAGACACCACTGCTTTCAGCACAGCATCTCCGCAAAGTCTATGGCGGACGCTGCGTCGTCAACGATGTTTCTCTGGAGGTGCATCCTGGAGAGGTCGTAGGACTTTTGGGTCCAAACGGCGCAGGAAAGACGACATCCTTCTATATGATCGTAGGAATGATCGAACCAGACGGCGGCTCTATTTCATTCCAGGGGGAGGACGTCTCGAAAATGCCGATGTACCAGCGCGCCAGACGCGGCATGGGCTACCTGGCGCAGGAGCCGTCCATCTTCAGAAAACTCACGGTGCGCGAAAATGTCGAAGCGGTTCTGCAGACTCTTGACCTGTCGTCCGCACAACGCAAAGAGCGGCTTGACGAACTCCTCGCGGAATTGCAGCTGACACATCTTGCAGACCAAAAGGCGCTTACGCTCTCTGGCGGCGAAAGGCGCCGTCTGGAAATCACGCGTGCGCTGGCCACATCGCCAGATTTCATCATGCTCGACGAGCCCTTTGGCGGCGTTGATCCCAAAAACGTCTTCGAAGTGCAGAAAATCATCGCGACATTGCGCGACAGAGGCCTCGGAATCCTGATCACAGACCACAATGTCCGCGAAACGCTTGCCATCGTCGATCGCGCCTATCTGATCTGCTCTGGAGAAATCCTTTTTGCAGGTTCGGGAGAAGAGCTAGTGAAAGACGAAAATGCCCAAAAAGTCTATCTTGGGCCATCTTTTAATCCATAATTTCAATTTTTTTTGTGAAATCAGTGGATTTTGTTCCATTGACGCATTACAGTGTGCATGCATCGCGGACAACAATGCCCGCCGCATAAAGTCCTGATGTTAAAATCAGGCAGTAGATACAACACGAACCAGGAGGTCAATTAATGGAATTTCTTCTATCTGGTAAACACGTGGAAATTGCCGACGAGGAACGCGAACTGGCACAGAAGCTGGCCGACAAGCTCTCCTCCGACTATGTGAAACTCTCCACCCTTCGTATGGTTCTTGGCAGCGAGAGAGGAATGAAATCCTGCGAAGCGCTTCTCAATGGAAACAATGTTAGCCTCAACGCCTCCGCGAAAGCTGACAGCGCTCTCGCCGCAATCGCTGCGACATACGAAAAACTAAACAAGCAGATGAGACGCTATCTGACGAAGATTCAGGATCGTTCCATCTCCGCCAATCCCATCCTTAAGGAAAAAATCTGGGCCAGCGCAGACCTCAAGCAGGCCAATGACGCCGAAGCGGACATCTTCGACGAACTATAAATAACCGCACAGGGGATGGTGCATTAATGCGTCATCCCCTGTTTGCTTTTGTGGGCCGTTTTTTCTTTTCAGCTGATTTCGCCAATTCTGTCTTTAGCATTAACTCTTCATTCATAATTAATTGAGAATTGAGAATTGGATTCTTGCATTCATAATTCAGAATTAACATGTCAACCGAGCCAACAATCGTAAAGTCCGCGCAAGGCGCACCCGCATATCGTCCACAATGGGATGAATATTTCATGAAACTTGCGATGCTAGCCAGCGAACGCGCGACCTGCCCTCGGATGCACTGCGGCTGCGTTCTGGTCAAGAACAACCACGTCCTATCCACTGGCTACAACGGCTCACTGCCTGGAACCCCTCACTGCCATGATGTCGGCTGTCTTGTTGTGGACAACCACTGCGTTCGCACAAACCATGCGGAAATCAACGCGATCTGCCAGGCCGCGCGGCATGGCATGGCATTGGAAGGCGCCACCGCCTATGTAACGAACCTGCCATGCACTTCCTGCGCAAAGGCGCTTATCGCCGTTGGAATCGTCAGAGTGGTCATTTTCTCAGATTATCACGATTCTCTCGCGGAGCATTTCTTCAAGGAAAGCAACGTGGAACTTAGCCATCTTAACATGCCGCAACCTATAATCCACTACAATCTCAAGGACTTCCCGTCCGCTGTGCCATTCGCAAACGATTCGCACTAAAGCAGTCCCGCGTAGCGTTGCGCTGCGATTTTATACTGCATATCATCTTATATCAGCGCATCTTACGCGCTTAATTTCGTTTTTTCATGGAATTTTTTGACACGCACACGCATCTTCCTGACGACTGCACAAAGGAAGATGCCGAAAAGATTATTCTGGAAGCGCACGACGCTTCCGTGAAATCAATGTTGTTCGCGGGAACTTCGCTTGTGGATCCTGCAACCTATCTCCCGCTCGCCGCATCGCATGCCGACATCTACACAAGCGTTGGCATCCATCCAGAAGCCTGCAGCAGCTTCAACGAATCTGACGCTCTGCCACGCATCCGAGAATGGCTGAAATCGCCACGCGTCGTCGCAATCGGCGAAGTTGGACTTGACGCCCACTATACTGAAACAAGCGCGGAGGATCAGGAGATGTGTCTCCGTGCCATGCTGCGGCTTGCTGCGGAAAGCAATCTCCCTGTGGTGATCCATTGCAGAGAAGCCTTCGAACGCTGCCATGCCATCATCGACGAATGCCTTCCCATGGATCATCCACTGCATATTCACAGCTTTGCCGACGGTCCGAGAGAGCTTGACATCTGGCTGAAACGGAACACGTGTTTCTCCTACAATGGCATGGTCACCTTCAAGAAAGCGGAAAACATACGCGAAACTCTTCGGTTAGTTCCCCTTGAACGCCTTCTGCTGGAAACAGATGCGCCATATCTTACGCCAGTGCCTTTCCGTGGACAGCCAAATGCTTCCAAATACATTCCGCTCATCGCGGAACGAATCGCGCAGGAGCGCAATATCTCCATCGAAGAAATAGCCGACGTCACCACACAAAACGCACGACGCTTCTATCGTATCTGATCCTGTAGTCTGTAAACAGTCATAGACTGCAAATGAACTAGGCTCCCCTTTGTGTTCCAATGTTCGCACGAGCCTTTCAGCGTTTTCCGATGCCGAAGAGCTGGCAAGAGGGCTGGTAGATATTCTTTCCCTTGTAATCCGGAATGAATCTGGCGACGACTGCAGGAATCAGAAGCAAGACGGAATTGATTGCCAGCAGAACAATATAAGCCTTTGGCGGATAAGTCATTGCAAAGGCATTCCCATCAGAGAAGCGTCCAAGGACGGCTCCTGTCATGGTCGCGAAGATTCCTGAGAAAACATACGCCATGCTATTGTTGAATCCAATTGCAGTAGAACTTATTTCGGGCGGATTGATATTTCGAGTCACATCAAGAGAAACAGGCGTGCAGCCAGCGATCATGCCCATTATGATAAAAAGACCGATCACAATTGGTTTGCAGGAACTTGAGCCATATAGAGAAAGCGAAAGCACGCTGACGCAGCAGCAGAACGGAACGGCCAATATCCAATCGAAGAACCGCTTGCCGCTGGAATTGTATTTCGCGACCAGAATGCCGAAGGTCTGATTGAAAACCGCCTGCATGATAAGCATCGCGCAGGTGACACCAGAGGCTCCCTCGGAGCTCATTCCGTAGCTGTCCTGCAGGAATTTCTTCATGATCAACGAAAAGAAGCCATAGAAAAGTCCGTATGCGAAATTGAAGGAGAAGTTGTTTAGGATATTGTATCTGTTGAAAAGAACCGTAAGATAGTTTCCAAGACGCATAGGCTGGCGTGAGACAGGCGGTTTGTCAACAACGCAGAAGCATGCCATGAAGAAAAGGACGAATGCGGTCGTTATGCCAGCAATGACCTTCAGGCACGTCAGCCATCCGTACGATTGGCAGAATGCAGCGAAAGGCGCCGTTCCGACCGCACCGCCGACCTGCCCGACTCCGAGAAAGAATCCCGTCATTATGCTGAAATTCTTTGGAAAGCTGATTTTCGTTATATCGAGCATGGAAAGATAGGTCGCTCCTATGCCTATGCCAGTCAAAACACGGCTTAGGATAAGCAGCCAATAATTTCCGCTGAAGATGAAAAGCCATGATCCAGCGACAGTAAACATGCCTCCCCACAAAAGCACGCGGAAACCGCCGAATTTGTCCACAAGCATTCCATTCGCAAACTGCATGAACGCATAGACATACATAAGCGACGCGCCAATGCTTGCCATCTGCGTCGCATCTAGGCGGAAATAGGTGCTTATTTCGTTATATATCTGCCCTGGAACACTGTTTCTATGGAAATGAACAAGCGCGTAAAGGAATAGTCCACAGACAAATATACCGTACACGCAATATTTTTTCAAGATTTCGCGATTGCCGAATTTCAATGTTTCATCTCCATTGACGGACATATCGAAAAATCGCCCCCCTCTTCGCTCAAACGACCTAGTAATCGTCGTCGTCTTCGTATGCAGACGGATCAGTAAGTTCCTCAATGGACTTCTGCTCCTCAATCGCGGCACGCAGACGTTCAAGCGCCTGGTTCTGAATCTGGCGGACGCGTTCGCGCGTGCGTCCGATTGCATGAGAGACCTCCTCCAGAGTCTTTGCCTTTTCGCCGTCAAGTCCGAAGCGCAGCTTCAGAATCGTATATTCGCGCTCAGGAAGTTTCTTGACCATGTCCATCATCAGGCCGAGAGTCTCGTCATCCTGAACGATGTCGTTTGGCGCCATGGTCTTGTCGTCTGGAATGATGTCCTTGAACTCGCCTTCGGCTCCGCTCTGAATCGGATCAAACAGAGAAATCGTGCTGGCCTTGCCCTGGCGCAAACCTGTAACCGTGCGTTCGGTCAGATTGATTTCGTTCGCGATCTCCTTGTCTGTAGGCTCACGTCCAAGCGTCTGCGTCAATCTCGCCTTTGCACTCTGAATCTTGCCGATCTTGCTTGCGGACTGGACAGGAATGCGGATTGTGCGGGCCTGGTTCGCCAACGCACGACGCATGGACTGCTTGATCCACCATGCCGCATAACTGGACAGCTTCGCGCCTTTGCTCGGATCAAATTTCTCCACGGCACGCATAAGTCCGATGTTGCCTTCGCTGATCAGATCCAGCAGAGGCAGTCCCATGCCCTTGAAATCATGAGCGATTTTGACAACAAGACGCAAATTGCTGTTGATCAATCTGTCTCTTGCAGCCGCATCTCCTTTTGCAATGAGCTTGGCCAGTTTCTTTTCCTCTGTCTGGTTCACCAGCGGGAACTGGCCAATGCTCTGCATATAGAGCTTCATTGTATCATTATCGGAAATCATTTTTCCTCTCCCTCGGTAGTGTCTGCCAAATTTTCTTCGTTTTCATTTCCGTTATAGTCAGCGGAAACGCGAGAAGCCATCTTCTCAAGCAATTCCGCCACGCGGCGTCCAGGGCCATTTCCATGCGATATTCCGCTTAATGGAACATCTTCGTTGATCATTGCCCGCAGAGCAAGCAGCGCCTGGTTCTGAATCTGCCTCACGCGTTCTCGCGTCAGTTTCAGCATGGCGGAAACGCGTTCCAGAGTGCATGGCACACCATTGGTAAGACCGAAACGCAAATCCAGAATCTGGTGTTCACGTGCATCGAGGGTGTCCAGAAGCTTCTGGAGAAGGTTCATGATTTCGTTGTCGTCAAGAAGCGTATCTGGTGCCACGGTCGTCTCGTCGGCAATGACATCGGTCAATTCGCCTTCCATGCCAGGCTGAAGCGGCGCCTGAAGCGAAACCGTCGTCGAACGCCCAACGCGAAGGCCGTTGACCGTGCGCTCCGTCAAATTGGACGCGGCGGCAATTTCCTTCGCCGTCGGAGCGCGTCCCAACTCCTGCGTAAGGCGCGTTCGCGCGGCTTGAATTCGCACCATCTTCAATGCCGACTGCGTGGGCACTCGGATAATGGACGCCTGATTCGACAGCGCATGACGCATCGCCTGCTTGATCCACCATGCCGCGTAGCTGGAAAGCTTTGCTCCCTTCGAGGGATCGAACTTCTCGACTGCACGCATAAGGCCGATGTTGCCTTCGCTGATAAGGTCAAGCAACGGCAGACCACGCCCCTTGAAATCGTGAGCTATTTTGACGACCAGACGTAGATTTGAATTGATCAGTTCACTACGTGCAGACATGTCACCCTGCGCGATTCGCTTCGCCAACCGTCCTTCCTGGGCGGTCGATATCCGCGGATACTGCATGATGTTCTGCATATAAAGTTTGAGGGTATCGTTGTCGGAAATCACAGCTGGTACTCCCTATCCATAAGAAAAGTGAAAATTGCTTATATATATAACGAACGAAAAGCGAAAATTATTGACAAATATGGAAAAATTTACCTTTTTTTTTGAAAAAAAGTGGCCCAAGTGGTCCGTGTGAGCCATGTGGACCATGTAGAACAATGGACCATGTGGGCCGTGTGGAACATGTGGAACAATGGGCCAAGTGGGCCAAGTGGAACGCGGCGCTCCTTCATATCCCGCCGCGTCAATTGGAATACATCTCAGATTTCCAACTGTTTCAAAGAAATATCGCCGTCGGCATAGAAAGCGAATGAATTGCGCGAGCCGCCTTTCGGCAGACTGATTGAGCCTGGATTAAGGAAAGTGATTCCTCCTGGCAGTTCCTCAAGCGAAGGCACATGCGTATGCCCCTGAACAAATACGGCTCCTGCTGGCAGAGGCGGCAGATAGTCGCGGTGATAGAGATGTCCATGGGTGAGAAAGAATCTGCGTCCGTCTAGCACAAGTTGCGATTATTCTGTTATTATAGGGAATTCCAGAAGCATCTGATCGACATCGCAGTCGCAATTTCCCTTCACGGCGAGAATTTTGTCCTTCCGCTCGTTCAGCATTCTCACGACGTCGTTCGGACTATACGTGCCAGGCACTCCGTTGCGCGGACCATGATATAGCGCGTCTCCAAGCAGCACATACAATTCGGCGCCGAGGGCCTCAGCCTGCGCGAAGAAACGCTCGAGCGTGGACGGAATGCCGTGGATATCAGAAAAGAACGCCACCTTCATGATTGAATGCCTCCCTTTGCAATTTCGAGACCTCGCAAGTCACTTTGCGAAACCGAGAATGATGATTCCAATGACAACCAGCGTCAATGCGCAAACCTTCTTCGGAATGTCCTTTTCGCCGAAATACCACGCGCCGCAGGCAAACGACACGATGACGGACGTCCGTCTCAGCACAGACAGAATTCCGACCTGTGTTCCTTCAGTATGCAATGCGTGGAAGAAGAAGAAATCCGCAGCGATCAGCAGAATGCCGATAGCAGGAATGGTCCATTTCCATCTGAAAGGCGCGTCCTCATGCATGAACGGGATGCGTTTCTGGAAGATCCACGCAAGCCCAAGAAGAGCCACGAGATCAATCGAGAAGTGGAACTGAACGACATTCGGTTCAAGATTGACCACATGAAGGATGTATCTGTCGTAGAGGGCGCTTGCGGCTCCGATCAGCGTCGCTGCAATTATCATCCTGATGCCGCGGCTCTTGAACGAAAAGCCCTCGCGCTTGCCGATCGTGGAAAAGATGTAGTATCCCGCGAAAACCACAAGCATACCCAGAAACTGCAATGGCCTGGGACACTCATGGAAGAACACGAATCCACCGATTGTAGTCCATACCGGCGCGGAAGCGCGAATCGGCGCAGCCAGTGAAATCGGCAGATCGTGCAACGCGAAATATCCCGCGATCCAGCTGGCTGTCACGATGATCGACTTTCCCATGATCCAGCCCCATTCCTGCCATGAGCAGAAGAGATACTCTGAGAAATGCCCTGTGCATGCCGTCGTCGCCATCATGAACAACGTCCCGCAAAGCGTCGCGAGAAAAAGCACAGGCATCACACGATTGCCTGCGACGGCGTGTTTCTTCGAAAAGTCGTAGAAGCCTAAAGCACACGCAGACAGCAGAATCAGCGGAAACCACCCGATATCAGACATGGCGCTATATCCCTCAAATGCGGAAAAGACCGCTTGTCCATTCGGCCAGTGTGCGATTTTCCAACTCAACGGCTCCAAGCGCGACAAAGGCGTCCCGCACATCATCGTACTGTCCCGTCAATATTCCGGAAAGCACCAGCAAGCCGCCTGGCCGAACCATTTTCAGGATATTTTCCTTCGCCTCCAAAAGAATCGGCGCAAGAATGTTCGCCAGAACAAGATCCGCCTGGAACGGCGGAACAAGATCATGGACGTCACCTTCCGAAACCTGCACCGTCTTCAGATTGCAGCGGTCGAAATTTTCGTGAGTGACAAGAATCGCCTGCGGATCGTAGTCGAAAGCGAAAATCGGTCCGTAGCCAAGCTTGTCAGCCGCCATTGACAGAATGCCAGAGCCGCAGCCTGCGTCGATAAGGCTGCGCGGACGTTCAGCATTGCCGTCGTCGGCAAGATCGTCCAGGAACTCAAGACATCCGCGTGTGGTGCCGTGAGAACCAGTTCCGAAACACATTCCAGGATCGATTTCCAGAAGAATGTCCTCTGGCTCGGCGCTGAAATCCTCCCAACTTGGCTTGATGACCAATCGACGAGATGCACGGAACGGATGGAAATACTTCTTCCAACTTTCCGACCAATCCTCGCGTTTGATCACATTGTCGCGAATCTCGTGCACTTCGCCCTGGAGCAGAGTCCCCCACTGAGTCAAAAGCGCCTCGACTTGCTTGCGAGCGGCGGTTTCTTCTGCCTGAGTGTCGCAAAGAACGTATGACGTCCCCTTTCCCGTTTCGAGATTCTCGTAGCTGGAAAGCGCCTGCGGTGGAAAATCCATCGCGGCAAGAAGTTCGCCCAAAACCGCGACGTCTTCGTTGTCTGTCACGATTTCCACCGCATAAATCGGCGTATCCGGAATCGGTGTCGGTGCGCTGCCCATGCTTTTCTACTCTCCGCGTCCGAATGGTGAAAGATCTCTCAGATTTCTGATGATTGGCGGGAGAATCTCCAGCACTGCATCGATATCCGCATCCGTCGTGTATCTGGAAAGGCTCATGCGAATCGTTCCATGAAGCGCCTTATAGTCAAGTCCCATTGCGCGAAGCACATGCGATGGTTCGAGCGAACCCGTGGTGCACGCTGAACCGGAAGAGGCGCATACACGTCCGCGATCCCAAAGCCGCAGCAGAATGGACTCGCCTTCGATGTATTTGAAGCAGATGTTGAGAGTGTTCGGCAATCTGTTTGCCTGATCGCCGTTGACCATCGCGTCTGGACATGTCGCCAAAAGTCCTTCCTGCAGACGGTCGCGCAAAGCCTTCACGCGCGTGTTCTCTTCTTCTATATGCTCCATCGCCAATTCGGCAGCCTTTCCCAGGCCCGCGATGGAAGCGACATTCTCAGTGCCAGCACGCTGCATCTTCTCCTGATGACCGCCTGTGAGATAGGTCGCAAACGGCGCGAAAGTCCTGCGATAGAGAACACCGATACCCTTTGGAGCGTGGAACTTGTGTCCTGACAACGACAGGAAGTCGACGTCCGTCAGATCGTTCTGCAGATCAACGGGAATCTTGCCGATCGCCTGAACGGCGCCCGTATGGAAGAGAGCG
>JAKSPA010000003.1 GCA_024405235.1 Lentisphaeria bacterium | reverse complement strand
ATTGCACTGGCGTGAACGCCCGTACTGCCGCATTGTGCTGCGCCCAATGCGGCTTAATTCCTACCCTCTTGGGGAACATAGCGTTTGTGAAATGTGTCAGAAATGGCCAATTTAGGGCCTTGTTGCCGTTTAGGTATTATTATACGCAAAAGGGGGTGGACATGCCTTCTTGGCCATTTCTGTGCGTTCTACGCGATTTTGGCAATTTTCACATGCGATTTTGGGCTCCTGCGGACGCGTTTTTGAACAAAATTCAATGAACGCTCCGTTTGGGCCTTTGGGGAGGGATGTAAACTTAACTTGGCCTACATGGTCCACATTTTCCACATGGCAACTTAAGTATATAGATCCCCAAAAGTAGCTGTTGTCTGAATGACTTTTAGATATTGCAGACTACTAGCGCAAATTGCCGTTGCCTTCCGCAATCCACTTGTACGAGCAGAGTTCCTCCGGACCTACTGGACCGCGCGCGTGCAGTTTGTCCGTGCTGATGCCGACGACGGCTCCCATGCCGTAGTCGCCTCCGCCTGAAAGTCTTGTGGATGCATTGACGAGAACCGAGGCGGAATCGACTCTGGCGGTGAATTCTCGTGCTTCCGCAAGGCTGGTGGTCAGAATGCCGTCGGTGTGTCCGCTGCCGTGGCGTGCAATGTGTTCTATTGCTTCGTCAAGTCCATTGACGACACGTACGGAGAGAATCGGCGCGAGATACTCTTCGTCCCAATCCGCCTCTGTAGCAGGCACGATGTCTGGAAGGATTTCAAGCACGCGCTTGCAGCCGCGCAGCTCCACGCCCTTTTCGTCCATGGCGGTTTTCAGCATGGGCAGGAAGCTCCTGGCAGCCGCTTCGTCCACCAGAAGAGTTTCAAGAGCGTTGCAGACCTCCACGCGTTCCGTCTTTGAATTTACGACGACATCCAGCGCCATTTTCAGATCGGCCGAAGCGGCGACATATTGATGGCAGATTCCGTTGTAGTGCTTCAGAACTGGTATGCGCGTGTTCTGCGCAACGGCGCTGATGAGGCTTTTTCCGCCGCGCGGAATAAGAACGTCGATGTATTTATCCTGCTTCAGAAGTTCGTTGACGACGCTGTGTTCAGGAGAATCTATGAATTGGACAGTGGTCGCGGGAAGTCCTGCTTCGGTTACGGCCTCCTGCATCGCCTTCACGAGCACACGATTAGTGCCGAGAGATTCCGAGCCACCTCTTAGAATCACGGCGTTGCCAGATTTCAGCGCGACGGCCGCTGCGTCGGTCGTCACATTCGGTCTCGCTTCGTAGATGATGGCCACGACGCCGAGCGGCACGGAGATTTTGCTGACCTTCAGTCCCGTAGGCATGGTCCGCCCGAAGAGCACGCGGCCAACTGGATCAGGCAGCGCGGCGGCCTCGCGAAGGCGTTTTACCATGTAAGCGAAAATCTTTTCCGTGACTGCGAGACGCTTAAGAAACGGCGCTGGAACGCCGTTGTTTTTGGCAGCGGCGACATCTGCGTCGTTGGCCGCCATCAGTGCGTCCTTGACATCCAGAAGCTTCTGCGCCATGGCGTCGAGCGCCTTTGCACGCTGTGCGCCAGAGGCGGCGGCGAGTGCGCGAGACGCCTCGCGTGCCTGAATGGCAATCTGCTCGACAGTGATATTCATTGATTGTTCTCCATGAAAAGTTTGATTTTGAGTCGCGGGCGTGTTTTTCTCAGCTCTTGATGACGATGGCGGAATTCGCGCCGCCGAAAGCGAGAGAAGTCGAGAGGGCGAAATTGCCGTCGATCTCGGTGTCTTCGGTGAGAGGCGCAACAGGAATGTCTTCTGGAAGTTCTCTGAAACGGCAGGAGCGCACGGCACGTTTTTCCTGCAGCATGATCATGGACAGAATCGCTTCAAGGGCGCCTGCGGCGCCGAGCGTGTGTCCCGTGAGGCCTTTCGTTGAGTGGTAGCGCAAAGAATCGCCGAAAATGCGGCAGAGAGTCTGCCCTTCCACGCGGTCATTCGCTTCCGTGCCGGTGCCGTGCGCGTTGACGAAATCGATTTCGTCTGGAGAGATTTCAGCCTGCTCGAGAGCGCGTCTGACGGCGCTTTCAAGATGTCCGCCAGAAGGCATTGGCTGCGTGATGTGATTCGCATCGGCGCGATTTGCGTAGCCTGCGATGGTGCAGAGGCTTTTTCGGACGCCAGGCGCTGCTAGAATCAACGCGGCGGCGGCTTCTCCGAGATTCAGACCGCTTCGGTTCGCGTCGAAGGGCGTGCATGGTGCTTTGGAGAAGACGCCCAATGCGTTGAATCCGTCAAGCGGCCCTGCTTCAATCGTGTCGATGCCAGCGGCTATGACGATGTCGCATACATGACTTTCGATCCAGAGCTTCGCTATGCCTATTGCGTCTGCCGACGATGCGCATGCGTTGGAGACGGTGAGCGCGGGCCCATTGAGGGCCAGACGCTTGTGAAGATAGTCTGCGGGAGACGAATCGACGTAGTCTCTGAATGGCTTGCCGTCAAGATTCGGTGCTTTGTCACGCAGCTTTTCGCAGAATTCGAGATCGTGGAGATTTGCGAGGACGGTCGTGCCGACTACGGCGCCGATTTTGAGCGTAGTCATGGCGTCAGAGAGATTGATCTCAGCCATCTCGAGCGCCTCTTCAACCGCATGCATGAGCATGCCAAGCGGTCGGTTCAGTTCGTTTGGGAAGTCGCCTTGCGCCATGAATACAGGCAGGCGAAGCGTGGAGTCCTTGATGTCGCTTAATGTCGGCAGGACATTTTGCGCGTAGAGGGCGCTTCTAGCGGCCGCGATTCCAGTTCCAAGCGCTGAAACCTGTCCTATTCCTATGACGGGAACTGCGCTCATAGTCCCTTTGTCGCGTGGTTCTGCACGTAGTCCGCAAGTGTTTCGATGTTCTTGAAGAGCTCCTTCTTGTTCTCAAAGTCCTTCTGCGGGACTCCGTAATGACGCTGAAGCATCACCACGAGTTCGACGGCATCAAGAGAATCTAGTCCTAGGCGGCTCTTTTCGCCGAAGAGTGGTTCGTCATCAGCGAAATCTTCTGGCGTGGCGCAATCGACGTTGAGCCATTCGAAAACATTTGCCTTGAAGGCGGTCTTGAAATCTGTGTCGGCCATAATAGTGGTATTAGTTGATGATTAGTGTATTAGACAGTTAGAAAATCATTCCTCAAATTTAAACCATTGATCTGGGAAACGATTGGAAAATTCCGTGATGACTCGTGCGTATTCTTTCGCGTAGGGCGCAAGTTCCTCCGACTTCAGCCGTTTTTCGGAATCGGCGGGCCAGATTGGCTTGGCGACGTGATAGACAAGTGCGAGCGGATGGCATTGCAGCGCTGTCAGGAAGATGATGACGGGCGTATGCGTTCTTGCGGCTAGAAGCCACGGCGCTGGCGGCAATTTGAGGGTGCGTGCAGAAAACGCCGTCTCGATTGAATTTCCATCCATCACTCTGTCGCCCATGAGTCCCGCCATACCGCCCTGGTTCAAATGGCTCATGACCTCCAGAAGGCCGCCCGCATTTGCATCGGCGGTGCTGATTTTAGCAATGCCTTCGCCACGCACTGCCTGGAATTTGTCGAGCTGCGGTTTGGCGTCAGGATGCGCCAGAAACAACAGCGGTCTTTTTATTTCATTGCTTCTGAACAATTCCGCCTGCCAGCAACCGAAATGCGAATTCAATGCCACGCAACCCTTTCCTTTTTCGTTCAGGAATGGCGCCGCGTCTGGATGGATGTCATTGACGACAGGAAGCGTGTGTCCTGCGTCGCTTAGATAATGCAGGACGAGAATCGCCTGTCCCTGGCGTGTGAAAAGCCTCCATCGATGCAGGAAGCGCATGAAGGCGGATTGGTTCGGATGCAACACATCCAACGTCGGCCGTGCGCGTTTTGCGGCAGTGCGGTCGAAGAGGGCATAGAAGAAACTGATTGGCCAAACGCACGCTGTGGCAATATGTATTCCAGTGCATTTCAAAAGGATGCTGAAGAAAAGCAGTCCCGCCTTCGGTCCGCGTGAACTGCTTAGCAGAGCGGTGTCGGCTTCCTTTGGTCGCTGAACGAATCTGGCGATGAAATAGACAGCCGTGCCCACGATGACGGAGAACAGCGGCGCAAGGATGAGACTGCCGAGCAGCCAATCCAGAAAGCGCAGATGCAATTCGGCGACGCTGCTTTGGAAGGATAGCGTCGTGAGAAATTCTCCGTGCTGCATGTAGTAACCTAGTTCAATGCAGAGCAGCGGAGATAAAGGCGGTGCATAGATGTTTTGAAGAGCGAGAGCGAACGGCGGGTTCAATTTGAATCTTGTCGTGACATACAGAATGGCAGCGATATGGAAGCCGAAGATTGGTGCCACGCCGAGAAGCGTCGCCACGACAGCAGACCATGCGAGTTCACATGGCGTCGCGTTTTCAGAGAAGAGTTCCTTGATCGTCTGCCATGGATGCCGCAGCATTTTAATGATTTGCGGCTTTGGTCTGGGCGTTGATAGCACCCATTTTGCCGGCCATGGAATCAGACGTCTGGTAACCAGGCGGGAATGGATTGCCGTGAGTCGAAGGTTGTCTTTGAGTTTGTCGAAATGCGAGATTCTGTCTTTTGGATAATGGACTTTGATTGGAATGTCGTGTATGGCGACTCCGCCCCATGATGCTCTTGCAAGCACTTCCGCTTCAAAGGAATATCTTCGTCCCGCACATTCAAGGCGGAGAGTCGCCTTTACAGGATAGGCGCGAAAACCGCTTTGGCAGTCTCCGCATTTTGCACCAGATTCAAGACGGAACCAGAAATTCGCGAAGGAGCGTCCGAAACAGCTGGATTTCGGAATGCCGGGACCGAATTCGCGGCAGCCGACGAGTAGCGTCTCCTGCTGAAGCATTTCAATTGCGTCAATGAATTTCGGCAGTTCTTCTGGATAGTGCTGTCCGTCTGCATCCAACGTGACGATGTAGTCCACCCCTGCGGCATCGGCTTCGCGGAGGGCGGTGAGAATGGCGGCGCCTTTGCCTTCGTTGCGCTGGTGTCTGATGACATGGGCGTCCAGTGATTTCAGCGTCTCCTGAAGCTCTGGCGTCCAGTCTGTGCTGCCGTCATCAACCACGAGCACAGGGAGATGTTCGCGGGCACGGCGCACCACGTCCGCAAGTGTTCCTGCATGGTTGAATACTGGGATGACGCACCAGATGGTCATTTGATTCTTAGAAGCGTGGCTGTCGCATCGTTTGCCGTTGCGACGATTTCAAGGACAAGCGCTGTTTTGACGGTTGCGCGGATGGCCTGTCGATTGAGTCCGTAGAGATAGCCTGCGGGACCATGCAACTGGAGTGCTATGGCGGCTTCGCATGCTGGAATGGAGGAGAGCGTATCTACGAAAAGCGTTCCGCGTCCGCGATTTCTGCCGTGGACGACGTAATCCTGCCAATAGGCGGCGTTGCTGTATTTGCATCCATCGCCTTCAATTCCAATGACGGTGATTTCGTCGCTTTGCCAATTCGCTCCCGCTTCTGCGGCGCATTTGGCGGCTGCGAGCATTGCGTGTCTTGTGGCAAGGCCGGCGCGTCTGAAATCCGCGCTCTCTTCTGCAGTCATGACGCCCCGAGCGATCAGCGACTCGCGTTCCGGCGCACGGAGATTTTCGGCTGTGTCGTCGCAAGCCTGCGCTACGATTTCGCAGATTCCGTTCTGCTGTTTTGTTTTTGGCTTCTCTTCGTTTTTCAGATCGGTCAGCAGCAGAGCGTTGTTCAAACCGCCGAAGCCTGCGTTCAACGTAAGAATGTAATGCGCGTCTGCGGAAAGAAGACGCTCTGACGCCGAAACGATTCTGCCGCATTTGTCGGCTGGCGTCTGAAGACCGATTTGCGGTGGAAAGCGTTTCGTCTTCAGAATCTGCGCGGCGATGATTGTCTGTATGACGCCTGTCGCGCCGATTGTGTGTCCGATGTTGCCTTTCAGCGAGAAGAGCGGCATGGCGGCATTCGGCAGCGCAAGATTGATTGCGGCGATTTCCGCCTGGTCGTTGTAGATGGTTCCTGTGCCGTGTCCGATGATGCCGTCTGGCACGACGCCGTCGTGGAGAGCGTCCCTGATTGCATTCGCGAGCCATGCGCCGTCAAGTGCAGGCGCGGTGATGTGCGCGGCGTCGGTGCTTTCCGACCATGAGGCGACGCGCAGAAAATCAGTTCCTTCGGGGGGCTGTGCGCCGACGATCAGCGCGGCTGCGGCCTCGCCTAGAGTCATGCCGTCTCTTTGGGCATCGTATGGCCGTGGTCTGTCCATGGTCAAGGCGCCTAGAGAAGCGAAGCCTGAGGTGACGAATTCCGACAACTGGTCGCAGCCGACTACGACGGCGTCCGCGATTTCGCCGCGGTCCACGGCATCTGTGGCGAGGCAGATCGCACGCTGGCCTGATGCGCAGGCTGAAGCGACGAGCAGCGCTTCGTCGGCGCCGAAAAGTGCTTTTGCGTAGTCCAGAAGCGCACGGGAAGTCTCGCAGGCATTCTCTGGAAGGGCATCTTCCAGAAGGTCGACTGCGCCGACGGTTGTGGCGAGATAGAGTCTCTTCGGCAGCTTCTGCGGGAGCTTTTCGCGCAGTCTGTCAAGCAATCTGAACGCCCGCGATTTTCGTGTCGGGCGCGGGGCGTTTCCGAATCGTTCGTCAAACTCCTCCTGCTGGTCAATCTGGTGGCAGACGCCGAGCCGCCTGCCCTTGCCCTGAAAATGCAGCGGTCCCGACAATCCGTCTCTTTGGTCGCAGAGTGCATTGAAGAGCGCTTCTGGCGTTTCTCCCAAAGGGGTAATAAGTTGTGGTGAGAAAAGATATGCCATGGACTACAAGATGATTTCGCCGTTTTTCCAGTGCTCCTGCATATTGGCGAGAATGGGCGGCGGCGTCAGAAAAGGCTCGCGGGAGTTCATGTCGATCAGCATTTGGACGGTATATCCAGTTGCGGCGATCGTGCCGTCCAGTTGCGTGATTTCGTATTCGGTGTTCAGACGCGCGCCTTCATTCCAGAAGAGTCTTGCGGTGACGGTGAACTCCTGATCGAGCATGAGCGGCTTGTGGTAATCCACATGAGCCTGCGCGACAGGCGCGCCGATCATTTCTTCCTTGTAGCGCTGATAGGACAGACCGATGCGTCTCATGAGTTCCGTGTGGGCGAGTTCGAAGAATTTCAGATAGTGTCCGTGCCACGCGATGGAAAGTGCGTCAACTTCACTGAAATGCAGGCGATGTCTTATGGAAAGCTCAAGTGGTTGCGGGGCGCCTGACTCCGTCTGGAAATATGTTTTTCTTCTGCGCATGTTCAGAGTATTTCGATATCGAGCTTCATGAAATTGCCGTTGTCGTTGAAGAGCCAATGTTTTGCCTCTTCATCCAAACGTTCGACAGACCAAATGCATAGGCCGTTTTTCCAGACGGATTTTCTCCAAAGCGACAGTGGATTTCCTGCAAAGAGGAAATTCTGTCCGCGCCGTTTGAAACGAAGGCTCCCGCGTGTCCATGAGTATTTGGCGGCTAGTGTGGCAGGACGGTTGTCAAGAAGAAGCCGTGCCATGTCCAAGGCGATGTTTTCAGAGAGTTTGCTCGCCATTTTGGGCATTATCGGCAATGGCTCGCCTGAAAGAACCTTTTCGGGCGATGCCTCGAAGTGGAAAAGTTCCGTGCCGACTGACGTCATGCCGACGATCTTGATGACTCGTTCGCTGTAGTCGACATTGCTGGCGATGACCATTGGAAAGTCTATCCAGAGAAAATTGAGCGTGACTTTCGCGCATATCTTTTCTGGTGGCGCTGGCTGCATTGCAATCTCGCGCATGGCTTCGGACGGATACATTCTGGCACGCTTCGGGTAGGGTGTAGCGCATGACGAAAGTGCTAAAGCGCACACGAACAGCAGCAATGGCATTGCGGATGTGCGTATGAGCTTCTTCCCGCAGATCGGCGGCAGGAGGAAGCGCGCCAGAAGGAAGGCGATTGATATTCCGATTGAGAGCATGAGTCCTATGTCGAAGAGAACAGGATGTTTGGAGAAGAGAAGCAGCGCGGAGGTGAAGATAGTCGTCGCGGCGGACAGCGCTATCGCCTTTGGGATGGTGGAATCGGCGGCGAAGTCTTCTTTCATCCATTGGGCGGCGAAAACGCCGTAGTCAACGGAAAGTCCGACAAGAAGCATGGCGGCGACGGCGCCCATAAGCGTAATCGGTCGTCCGATTTCTGTCAGGAGAGCGCAAGTGAATAGGAGCGTCAGGAAGACTGTCGAAAAGGCGAGAAGCAGGCCTTTCCACGAGCGCAGAATGACGATTGCGAGGAGAAGAACCGCTGCGCATGCGAGCGGGAAGAGCATGAGAAGCTGTCTGCCGAAATCGGTTGTCAGCGCATGTCTGAAAGCATCGGGAGAGAGCAGGACGGCGTCGGCGTCGGAGGCGGCCAATGCGTTCTCAAGACCGTCGGTATCGCCTAGAAAGACGATTGAGACATCGCCGTTTCGAAGCTGCCTGCAGGCGGTTCCAAGCCATGATGGCGCTTCGGCTGGCGGATTCGCGAGTCCGTCGCGTATGCCGTCGAAGAATGGCGCGAAGAAATCTGGTTTGTCTGAACGGTTCAAGCCTGCAGCTTCGGCTGCGTGCCTAAGTGAATCTTCAGTGGCGTCAAGATCAATGGCCCGCCATGCGGCGAGATTTTCCGCCCGTAGCGCCGCATTCGGCCAGGAATCGGAATGGCGGACGGGAGCGCAGGCGTCGATGCGCTCCATAAGCGACTGCGCCTGCGGCGAATCAGGCTGCCTGACAAGAAGAATCGGCGGCGTATGCGGAACCCATGCGGCAGCGTATGACGCTTCGTCTTCCCAAACCTGTTTGGGCGCACCATCAAGTCTTGAAATCTCGAATTCAAAGCGTAGTTTCGTTGTGCAGAGCACGAGCGAACCGATGGAAAGAGCCGTTAGTATGCCTATCGCATTTCGTCGTGACATGAACCGACGAACTGCGCTGGCACGTGCCACGGCTGGCCTGTCTGTCTTGTCGGCGGGAACGAGTGTCGGAAGCAGCAGAAATCCTGCGACGAGGCTGAAGAGCAGTCCCATTGCAGACAATGCGCCAAGTTGTTGAAGCGCAGGACTTTTGAGAAGAAGCATCAGCGCGAAGACCGCAATGGATGTTCCTGCGGCGAGCGACAGCGGCCTGACAAGCGCCAAAAGATTTTCACGACGTCCGATGGTTCTGCATGCCAGATAGATGTGTATTCCCTGGTCGACCGCGAGCCCCAGAATGCTTCCGCCTATGCCGAGCACGAAGAATTGCATGCCGCCCGTGACGACGGAAAGTATTGCCGTGGAAAGGAGCAGCGCGCCAAGCGGAATCACGGGAATCCATACGCAGTGCCAATCGCCACGGAAGACGATCATGAAAAGCGCCACGAGAAAGAGCGGCGAGAGCCATCCAAGCAGACGGAGATCGCGCTTTACGACGCTCTCGTTGCCGAGAGTGTGCACGGCGGCGCCGACGACCGCCGCGTGCAGATCGAATGGCGCCTCACGCGTGCGCGCGACGATTTCATCTAGAAGCACGGCGGTTGCGGCATTGTCGGCGTGGGGGACATTGAGCGTGATTTTGATCGCGGCGTGCCGCTGGTCCGCCGATGCCGGGTATGTCTTCGATGAATCGAGACGCACGCCTGACGCCTTGCGGAGCGCCTGCAGACGTTCCATGATTCGCGTTCTCAGCCCGTATGGATCGCTTCTGACGAAGGAGACCACGCCTGGCGCAGGAATCATCAACTGCCTAAACACGTCATTGCATACGCTCTGCGGATTGCTGAAATCCGGCGGCGGCATAAGCTGCGGCAGCGCAGGGACGATTTCGTCCATTGATTTTCCAAGATCTTCAGGCAGGATTCGAAAGAGCGCCTCGCGGACCTGAGGCATTTCCGAAAGATCGTCCGCAAAGCCGTCAATCCACGCGATCTGTTCGGCTGAAAGCGTCTCCGAATCGCTTCGAAAACTGACGACCAACTTGTCCGAGAGGCCGCTTTCCTGCAGAAGAGCCATTGTTTTCTGCGAAATCGATCCTTTCGCGAAAATGCCGTCGATTCCGTTTTCGTACCTTCCGCGAATGGCGATCACAAGCGCCAGTACAAACAGCACAACCGCTGCCGTCCAGACGATGGTGCGGTGTGCAGAGACTATTTGCAGAAGACGCGACAGGTTCAAAATTCCCAATCCTTTTCAGTGAGCGGTTTGTTCAAGACTGGTTCCTGAAATCTTATGATCAGCTTGTCGCCTGATTTCTCTTCGATGGTGATGGTTTCCGCGCGCGTCAAATCTTCCGTGAATTCGATTTCAATCGCTTCGGCGACTTTTTTCAGAATGCCGTCCTCCTTGGCGACTGCGCGAATGCGTCGCTCTCCAGCCATGCTCAAATCAGTGTATTCCTCCAGTTTCCGCAAATCGAGCTTAATCCATTCAGTCAATCGTTCCTGAACGACTTTCACCCAAGAGTAGCGTTCGGCGGAGGCCTCAAGACTTTTGCCGCTGTCGCCATCCCAGTGGGCGATGACGCCTTTGTGGATGCGGAAGGCGCCCTTGATTGGCTTTTCCACGCGCCAGAGGATGCTGCAGGTGTCCTTTTCATAAAGCATTTTCCCTCTGAATTCAAGAGTCATGCCAAGCGCGTTCAGCTCGCGCGTCTGAATGAATTCGCCATTGTATGTCTCCACGGGAATCATCTTCTCGCGAAGTCTCTGTGTGAACTCTTCAAGCGACTCGCCGAAGAGCGCCGTCGCGAAAAGCAGAATGATTGCTAGAAATGTGCGCATGGTGCGTGTGCTATTTTCTGTAGTCGAAGAATCTCACAGGTTTTCTTGAGCGGCCGTAGACATGGCGCCGCGCGTCCTCCAGAGAGACTATGCGGATGTTCGGACGGACGCGCGTGCGGACGGCGATGCGGTCCTTCAGTTCGTTCTCCGTGAGCTCTGGATGCTCAGGCGAAATCGCTATTGCGATGGTGATTTCGTCCGAAAGTGAGCTGCCGTTGATTTCAAGAAAGTATTCCTCCACGCCCTGGATTGAGTCCAAAGCATTGTAGATGCTTGCAGGATATATACTTGTGCCTTTTACTTTGAGCATCTGCGCCTTGCGTCCGACAATTGGGCCGAGACGTTTTGTGTGTCGTCCGCATGGGCATTCGCCTGGAATAATGAATCCCATGTCGCCAGTGCGGAATCTCAGCAGCGGAAGGCCTTGCACCTGCAGCGGCGTGAGGACGATTTCACCGATTTCGCCGTCAGGCAGACGGTTGCCGTTCTTGTCCAGAATTTCAGGAATCACGAGATCGGCGGCTGGATGTCCGCCTGCGCATTCAGCGCATTCCGTGAAGCTGCTCTGCGTTTCGCTGGCGGCGTATGTCGAGTGAGCGGCGCCAGGCCAATAATCGTTGAGTTTCTTGCCGAGTTCCGTCAACTGCAGATCGGAGCCGCGCAGCGGTTCGCCTATGCATACGACGGTTTTGACGGAATGTCCGTCGATGTGGTTGTCCTGCAGATACTGCACGAGTCGAGCGAGGAAACTAGGAACGCCGACGATGGCCTCTGGCTTGAGTCTTGCCAGAATTTCCGCGTGGCTTTCGACCGTGTTCAGGCCGTTTCGTATTCCTGCGCCTCCCAATGCGACGACGCCGTTGTAGTATGCCATTCCTGCGATGAAGCATCGATCCAACGTGCATGTCAGAAGGCATTTGTTGCCTGGCCGCATTCCAGCGGCGAGGAAGCCGGTGGCGTCGGAATAGCCTAGACGTTCGAGATCACGTTTCGTGTAGGCGATGAGACAAGGCTGTCCTGTCGTGCCGCTTGTCAGTCCGAGATCGGCGATTTCGTTTTGGGGAACGGCGATGAAATCGGCGCCTTGTTCGGCGTAGTCGCTTTTCGCGGTTATCGGAAGCTCCTGCAGGCTGTCCAGCGTATAGGTCTTGTCTGGAAACGCCGCGAGAGTTCTGCGATAGTATGGCGAATCGTTCCGCAGGTGCTGGAGGTGCTCGTTAAGGAGCTTCTCCTGCATTATGCGAATCTCGTCGGGCGAGAGGCGCAGTCCCAAATCGTTATGGCAATTGAAAAAAGACATTGAAAACAAAAATGAATCAATCCGAATCACGCACCGCGCAGCATCATCGCCGAACGGACGTGTTGCTTGAGAGTGAATGCGTTCGGGAAGGCAAGAATTGCTTCAGAAGACACCGCAGGCAGAATTTCCACTTGAATGCGTCCAGGCGCCATTCTGAAACGCATGTCAGGAATGCGCTGATTGCCGCTGATCACAATTGGCTGTATTGGCATGCCGAGAGTTCTCGCCGCATGGAAAATTCCGCTGCGGAAATTCTGGAGCGGCGAGTCGCCGGAACGATGTCCTTCCGGAAACACCACGACCGAAATGCCGTGAGCTCTTGCCTGACGAATCTCCTCGCAGATCTCTTCGTAGGGCTGGGCGGTGATGTCCAAATAGCCTGCCTGCCGTGCGACGAATCCCACAAGAGGCAGTTTCAGCGGCCAGTCGTTCACGCCCTGGATCATCGCCTTACCGACTACCGCAACGAGAAAAGCATCGAAGGCGGAACGATGGTTGCAGACAAATATGGCGGGCTCTGCAATAGGCGCTTCACCTGTCCGTCTGACACGTATGAAGGGCCATGTCGCAAAGCGGACGATGACCGTCCCCCAGAAGAGCGCAAGATGACGCATCACCCATCTGCGCGGCCATTTTGGAAGACATAGTCCGATGACGAACGGAAGTGCTTCGAGCGCAAAGACGACGGCAGTCCAAAGCGCCATCCATGCATAAATGCCAATGCTGGGCAGCAGCGCGTTTGGAGGGGCTTCGCTAGAGTCCCGACTCGCGGATTTGGTCTGGATGCTCGGCTGCATATCGTTCCAGAAAATCATAGATGTCGTTCAACGTCCTGACTGAACGCACCTCTTCGTTCTGCCTCAGCGCGATGCCGAAAGTCTTATGAAGCTCCACAAGCATATCGACGATGTCAAGGCTGTCCAGGCCAAGATCTTCGAAGAGATGCTTTTCGGGAAGCAGTTCGGATGGTTCAAGCTCGAACTGCTCTACAAAGACGTTGTTTACGAGAGTTATGATTTCGTCGCGGGTCATGATCGTGGAATCAGAAGGGGATTTCGCCCACCAGAACCGTATTGATGCCGCCGAATGCGAAGCAGTCCTTGACAATGTTCTGCGGTCTGCGATTGCGTGGCGCCGTCAAATGGTCGATAGCCGCGCATTCTTCGTCGACGTTCAGCAGATTTGCAGTCGGCAGCAGCGTGGATGTTCTGGCCATTTCAAGCGTTGCGGCTAGTTCTATCGGGCCTGATGCGCCAAGCGTGTGTCCGAGTTGTCCTTTTAGGCTGGAAATCGGCACAGCCGCTCCGAAGATTCTGCGGATTGCTTCGGCTTCAGCGGCATCGCCCTGGCGCGTTCCTGTGGCATGTGCACTAATATAATCTATGTCGGAGGCACTTAACGATGCATCGGAGAGTGCATTAGAAAGACATTTCGAGATTGCGTCGGCGTCTGATTGGCTTGTCTGCGCGCCGCTTGAATTGGTTGCGAAGCCGCGAATTTCCATAAGGATATTTGCACCGCGATTCAGCGCGTGCTCCTTTTCTTCCAGCAGGAAGATTCCTGCGCCTTCGCTGATTGCAAGTCCAGTGCGGTCTTTGTCAAATGGCCTCTGGATTTGTTTAGGCGCAAGGCCATCGGCTGGATGAGCGAGTGCGAAGAGCTGTTCGAAAGTGGCGTAGACAGCAGGTGTTGCTTCGTCTGCGCCGCCTGCGATCATGGCGGTCTGTCGGCCCAGACGAATTTGGTCGTATGCGATTCCGATGGCCTGTAGTCCCGATGCGCATGCGGAACATGGCGCGAGCGTTTCGCCCTTCAGCGCGAGTAGGTTCGTGACGTTGAAGGCGGCGGTGTGCGAGACGCTCTTGAAGAACTGCTGCGCGGGTAGTGCATCCAGGCCTATGCTGTCGAAAATTCTGAAGGACTCTGCGATTGCGGAAGGGCTTCCGAGAGTGGAGCCGATTGCGCAGCCTACGTCGCCAGAGGAAAGGAACTCAGCGGAAAGGCCCGCTTCGGCGACGGCGTCCTTTGCGGCAAGTGCGGCGAAGAGAGCCACTGGAGCCATAGAGCGCCGAAGCTTTCGGTCAAGAGAGCGAATCGCGTCCTGCTGCAGGAGGCATTGCGCGGCTATAATCTCTCCAGTCGAGCCATTGACTTTCCAATCAGGCATGGCTTTCAGAGCGCATTCGCCTGCAAGCAGTCTCTGGAAGAGTTCCTGCCGCGTCACTCCCAACGGGGAGACTACACCGCAACCTGTGATGACGACGGATTTCATAGGTGAATGCTATCTAAGTGGTTGAAGAGAATCGCCGATGAAGGCCTGTGGCGGAAGAAGGGCCTGATACGCTTCTTCTCCGATAACGCGCCGCACGGTAAGGAAAGATGTCAGAAGCGTTCCTATGATTCCAGGCGTGAAGGCGGATTCGCCTATTGCATAGAAATTTCTGATGGGCGTGCGTCCCATCAGTCGTGGATTACGCGTTTTCATCATGACGCCGTACGCTCCACGGCCTGGCGGTATGAATCTGCCGTATGTATGCGGAGTCGCTGCGCAGATTACATTCAAATTGGCGGCGATTTCAGGCATAGCGGCTTTCGCGTTCGAAAGGACCGTTTCCAGCATTTGCGCCTTCGCGTCGTCGGATGGTTTTTCGCCGTTGCCGCAAGATTGCGGAGCCAGCAGAATCAGACATTGTCTGACGATGCCATGAGAATCGCTTTCCTTCGTGATGGCGAATCCCGTGCTGAGCGCGGGAGCGGCGATCGCAGGAGAAAGGACATTGTCCAGATTATCGTCCCGAAGCGCGGAAATCAGTCCCTGCTGTAGCGGAAGAGTGTCATCGACTGTTGCGAAAACGGTGAAGAATCCGCATGTGTCCTGCAGTCCCGAAACCAGTCTTCTGTATGCGGCGCTGTGTTCTTCAGGCAGCAGTTCCGGCATTTGCGCAGGATGCAGCGATGTGAACAGATCGTCGAATTGCAGCGCAGTTCCGTCTGACAGAATGGCTTCATGCGCGAATGGTCCCTGGAATTTTCCGAATTTGACCACTTTCGTGTTCAGGCGAACCTCTATTCCAAGGCGGTTTAGTTCCTTTTCGAAATTTTCGCAAAGGGTGTCTCCCCCGCCTTTCAGACGCTGCATCTGCTCTTCGAAACCATAGCAAATTCGGAAATGGCGGGCGGCAGGGCATTCGGAAGGCGGTGCACCGTGATAGAGCGCAGGAGAGGCGAGCGTGGTCGCAAGAGGGCCTCTGACGCCGCAGGCTTCCATGAAATCCTTGAGAGTGGTCTGGTCGGCCTCTCCCGCGACTACTGCAGGATCGCCTGGCGAGTCACGCAAATCGAACATCGGCGTTCCACGAAGGACTTCCGTTTCGTTGATGCGGTATTTTTCCAATGCGTCCGCCTCTTTGGGGAATTCCTGCGCGAGATATTCATAGAAATCGCTTCTGCCCGTATTCGGGAAGCGTAGTTCGTGACCATCCGAGAGTTTCAGCCCCCACGGAAACGGTTCGGAAACAACGCCGTCCAAAACTCCCAAAGTTGCGAGAGCCTGTCCGAGAATTCCATTCAGACTACTGGTGAAATGGAGGCCTGTGTCAAACGGCACGCCGTTCCGGCGAAATCGCCGCATGCGTCCGCCGATTTCGCCATTGGATTCGATGATGGTGACGCGACGGCCAGCCTTTGCCAGCAGAATCGCCGCGGAAAGACCGCCGATGCCGCTTCCTAATACTATTGTGTGCTTTGCGTCTGACATTTGCGATGTCAGGGCAGATCTGTCTTTTCCGCAAAGTCGAATTTGACTGCAGTCTTCCAGCCATCGCCTGCAAGCTGCATTTCCTTCACGAACCACAGGCCGTTCTCAAAGCGCTTCGCTCCCTTCATGATCAGAGTGCGCCACGGCTTCTTCTCGCCCTTCTTGTACCATTTGGCCTCCATCGGGAAACCATGGTCGGATTCAAACCAGACGTCAACGGTTTCATCGCCGTCGGGGGAGGACAATTTCAGCACGCGGCAATCCTGCCAGCGGCTTGTGGAACGTGGCAGTTCCTCCACGAAATCCCAAAATAGGAACGAGAAGGAAAGATCGGAGGGACGAACGCCGAAATCGAATAGGCTAGGCGCCGTCTCGTCTTCCGGAAGATCCAAATGCTGAGAGGCCTTTCCGCCTTCGCCGCGGACAAGTTCAAGACCATAGTTGTTCTTGTCGTTCAGCACGAGCTGCGCGTACATCGCGTCCGTGGTGAATGAAACGCGCAGGCGGAGATTGCCCTCCAGCTTCGACTTGCCTTTCCGTGAACCGATGACACGCCCTGTCGCTTCACCCCATGCGTCTTTGGCAAGAGGCTGACGCAGTGATTCCAGAAATTCCTTCGGCGGGAGTTCCTGAGCAATCAATAGAAGTGCGGCAAAGAGAGCAAAAAAGGCAAGAAGATGTCTCATAGGTGAAAGAAAAATCTGGCGCACGGCGCGACCTTTGGAGACGGCGCCGTGCGCAGCATGTTTGATTTGTTATTCTGCTTTGGCTTCCTTTGCTTCTTCAACGGCTTCCACAGCTGCGTCCTTTGCTTCGACCGCTGCGTCGGCGACCGCCTGGGCCGCGTCGGCGACTGCTTCGCCTGCCGTTTCGGCGACCTTTTCCGTAGCTGTATCGACTGCATCGGCGGCCTTGGCAGCGACCTCTTCAAGAGCAGTCGGCTGTGCCTCTTCGGAAACAGTCACCTGTGATTCTGCGGCCTTTGCCTGGCAGCTCTTCATGTATTTGTAGCTGAAGATGCCGCCGGCGACGAGCACCAGAATAGCGATGACCCAGATGATGGCGCGGATGAGTCTGCAGCGCGGCGTGCCGCTTGCGTCAACAGGGAAGCGTCCGTTTCTGGAGAATGCCTTGCGTTGTGCGCGTGTCAGGCGCATTCTGGCGTTGATTGCCCAGCCGTTGCCTTCCAGCAGGCTGGAGAGATCCTGTCTGCGGAGTCTGACGATGGCGAGCAGAACGATAGGCGCGACGAGCACTGCGACGATGCAGAGAAGCGAAATGACGATGGACAGTCCGCTCATGTCTGCGATGGTCTTGCAGATGAATGCGAATGCGGAGGACAAGGCGGCGAATGCGATGCCGAGTCCCATGAACATTCCGCTCTTGTCCTTTGCCGCAGGCGCGGCGGGTGCAGGTGCGGCGGCCGCTGCAACAGCCTTGGGATCGTTGAGGGCGTCAGCCATCTTGCCGTTGATTGTGCCTTCAGCGCTGTTGGACATCGCGGCGACCTTGTCTTCCGCCATCTTGCCGAATTTTGCGAATGGCGCGAATACGGCTTCTTTCAGGCAGACGGGATTCTCGATGACCTTCACGATTTTCGCGTTGTAGGTCAGGCCGTCGGGTGCGAAGAAGATGCCGCGCTTGCCGACGAAGAGGTTGCCCTTGTCGCCGATTGTGACAGGCGCGCAGAGAATCTGCGAAGGCTTCGTGTCGACTTCCACATAGATGAGGAAGAGTCCGCTGTTCGTCGCCTGTGCGGAATGTGCGCCCATGTCGTTGACAGGGAAGGTGATGTTGAACCAACGTCCGTCAATGACCACGCGGCCGCGTTCGAAGAGCGTCGGCACCTTCGGCTCATACAGATCGGGGAAGCTGATGAAGTTGTTGGCGAGTTTGACGAGCCACTTGAGATAGAGCAGCGCCTTTTCCACATGGCCTGCTTCGGTCAGGATGTCGGCCACGATCTTGTCCTTCTTCTCAAGTTCCTGCGCCTCTTCTACAAGGCCCTTCAGACTTGCGTAGCGTTCGAGATTCGCCACGTCCACTGCGGCGCAGATGCCGCCTTTCTGTGATGCGATGTATGCCTTGTGCGCGGCGAATGTCGCCTGAACCTTCGCCCAGCCTTCAGGAGTGAGTTCTGCGGTTTCGACGCCGAGTATCGGCTGAAGAACTTTGGAGACTAGTCCGCACCACCATGCACGATAGAGTGGATTGATGTATTCCAGATCGCCGAGTTTGATGACGGCCTTGCCGGCAGGCTGGACGATCGGCATCGCCTTCAGGTGCGATTCGACGCCTGGCCATGCAGTGGGATCAAGGGCGGCGGGCTTACCATCGCTTTCCAGCGTCTGTCCGGAGAGACGGGCATCGAATCCCTGCAGGTCGCAGAGTTTGAAGAACTCGTCGATCAGCGCTGCGTGCTCTTCCAGCATGGCGAGATTAGCGGCCGTGTCAGCGCCGAATGGCATGAGTTCCGATGTGGCCTGGCCGGCAGGAAGCAGACCGCTCTTGCGCCATTCAAGATAGGGGACGATTGCGTCGTAGAACTCCTGGAACTGCGCCAGAGTCAGACCCTGCGTGCCGTCAAGATCAGTCGTGCCGCCAGTGGCTTTCACGCCGTCTTCGATGAAAGCGCGGAGGTTTGCCACCTGTTCGGGAGTGCTTGCCTCTCCGGCCGCGAGAAGGGAGATGACGCCGTCGCCATTCAGCGGGCGGCCTGTGAGAATCTTCTGGAATTCCTGAACCTGCGCAATGGAGATGCTGCTCTTGTCGTCGCATTTCAGATCATTGAGAATGTATTCGGCAGAGTGACGGATCTGCTTTGCGACATCGGAATCCGTAAGATCGGAGAGGAGAAGCTTCCCATCGAAATTGTCGGTGATATTCTCTTTCTTTGCATAGACGTCAAGGAGCCAGCGGATGGCTCTCTTGAGACTCTCGGTGGTGATGGAACCCAGTTTCAGAGTGTCTATGTATGTGAATACCTTCTGGTCGCATGTGTATGCCTGATTCGGGGCGCTCATTGCGACCCATAAGGCCTCATCCAGCGTCAATGCGGCTTCAAGATCATTGCCGTTTTCGATGACAAGTTGATAAGCCTTGCCGACTTTATTGAATCTCATTTGGGGTGTTCTCCTTTGTGGTTGTTTTTTGTATGGTCAATCTAGTTTGACAATTTGATTGAAATTCGGAACGAGCGTCTCCCAGCCCTTTGTCTCGCGGATTCTTTCGCTAAGCGCTTCGGCTGCATCCGGTTCGCCGTGAGTCACGAAGACCTTTCGCGGCTTTTCGGGAATGGAATCCATCCAACGGAGCAGTTCATTCTGATCAGCATGGGCGGAAAAACCGCTGATGCGTTCGATGCGCGCATTGACATCGTACTCTTCGCCAAGGATTCGCACGCTCTTCTTGCCATCGAGAATTTCGCGGCCGAGCGTATTCGCAGCCTGGTAGCCGACGAAAAGCACTGTGCATTCAGGACGCGAAATGTTGTGGCAGAGGTGGTGCTTGATTCTGCCGCCCGTGCACATGCCGCTTCCAGAGATTATGATGACGCTGCCTTTGATGTGGTTGAGCGATTTCGAATCCGTGCTGCTGCGGACGATGGAGACATTCGAGACCTTGAGCGTCTTCGCAAGTTTGATCGTCTCCGAATCGAAAAGGTATGGGTGTCTGACGAAAATCGTATTGACTTTGGAGGCCATGGGGCTGTCCACGTAGATTCGCAGATGCGGAATGCGGTTCTCTTTTGAGAGCAGTGCAAGGAAGTACAGCAATTCCTGCGTGCGTTCCACTGCGAATGACGGAATCACGAGATTGCCGCCAGCCTGCTCGGTCTCGGTTACGATTCTCGCAAGTTCTTCTGGAATGTCGCTTGTTTCACCATGGACGCGATTGCCGTAGGTGGATTCAATCAGCAGATAGTCCGCTGGGCCAACTGCTTCTGGATCCTGCAGAATCGGCATGTCCCAGCGACCGACATCGCCAGAGAAGACGATTACGCGGCGTTCGTCGCCTTGAGTTACGGTCACTCGGCACGCAGCCGCGCCGAGAATATGTCCGACTTGTATGAACTGGATTTCTATTCCTTCGGCGATTTCCAGACGGCGATTGTAGTCCAGAGGAACGAACAGTTTCGCCGCGTCTTCTGCGTCTTCCTGCGTATAGAGCGGCTCGTCGTCATGCGGCCCCTTTCTTCCTTCGCGCTCATGGCGAAGCCGTTTGAACTCCGCGTCTTCTTCATTGATCTTCGCACAGTCAAGCATGACGATTCGTGCGATGTCCGCCGTCGCGTTGGTGCTATAGACAGGACCATTGTAGCCTTCCGCCACGAGACGAGGAATTCTGCCGCAGTGGTCCAGATGTCCGTGTGTAAGAATTACGGCGTCAAGATTATCTGTAGAAACAGGGAAAGGCTTCCAGTTGCGCTCCTTGAGATTGTGTTCCTGATAGAGACCACAGTCAATCATGACGTTAGCGCCATTGGCCTGAAGAAGATAGCATGAACCCGTGACGTTTTTGGCTGCCCCGTAAAATCCTAATTTGATTTCCATTTCAGACTCCCTTGTTCGTTGGTTCTTCTTCTTTGATTATAAGGGAAAAAAGTAATCAACAAAAGATAATCTTCTATACACCTATTCGGAAGGATAATATTGTAAAAAAATGCGTATGTGACGATTTCCTGAAATAAACCGCCGCTTTTGATCGTATAAAAAAAGGGGACGGCGAGCGATATACGTTCTGCGGTGGATAGAGGGGGGGGGATTTTCCACTGCGAACAAACTCAAACCGTCCCCAAAGGGCTATGAAAGTAAACATTTGTACTGTAACGGCAAAAATCGAAATCGCAAATCGTTTATGACGCGATGAAAGCGATTTCTGCCGTTACAGCGTGTCGAATTTGATTATTTGTGTTCGAGAGTCAGGGATTCGGTGGGCAGATCGCAGACTTCGGAGGGACGGAAATACTGGACCGGGCCTGGAAAGCGGA
>JAKSPA010000299.1 GCA_024405235.1 Lentisphaeria bacterium | reverse complement strand
TATACCCCTTGCACATGTCCAAACGCCACTCGCGGACGTTTGCCTCGGCCATGGTCGTCCAACCGCCTGCTTCCAGTGCACGTCGCACCTCTGCAGGCAAGGCTTCGTCCGCGATCTCAAGCAGTATGTCGACCGTCGGTTTCGCGACAAGTCCTGGCACTGAAGTGCTTCCGATGTGCCGAATGCGCAACAGCGAAAAATCCAGCAGCCCCTTCAGCGCCTCCGCTTCCTCCGCATACCATACAGGCCATGCAGGATCATATTCGGAAAGCACTATGGGAAAGAGCTGCCAGAGTTCCTCCAATGTCAATTCGGACAGCGGTCGGTTCACTTCTTCAAGACCAGAATCGTGACATCACCCAAAGGCGGCAGCTTGAAAAGACCAGGCTTTTCGGCAATAGCGTCACCCTGCCCCATGAGCACTTCGGCGCTCTTCCAGCACTCTGGCGCTTTAAGCAACGCACCATCGATTGACGGCACGCCGTCCAGCGGGCGGATTGCGCCGATGTGGTTGGTGATGTGAACAATCGCATTTCCGTCTTCCGTGGAACGCACTGTGACAGAGAGGCCTGGCTGTCCGTTGACAAGCACATAATCCTGCGGTCTCGTGTCCATCACGGCCTTGAACCATCTGCGAATCGCGGCGATCTGGAAGCCATGATAGTATTCGAAAAGGCCGCCTGCGACATAGCAGACTTCGCCCTTCCCTATGCGATGACGAACGCCTGTGCAGATGGTCGGTTCGCCTGGGCGTGCGGAATAGCACCCCTGAAGCGGGACGGGAATCTTCGCCACAGGAACGCTTCCGTCCAATGGCTCCACTTCGAACATCCATGACGGCGAAGGCTGGTAGCCGTATGCGTTGTCCGCATCGAAGCCCTCCCATTTCAGCGACATGTA
The DNA here is from genome assembly GCA_024405235.1 of Lentisphaeria bacterium. Lineage (GTDB taxonomy): Bacteria > Verrucomicrobiota > Lentisphaeria > Oligosphaerales > Oligosphaeraceae > UBA1724. The sequence continues at coordinate 616 of JAKSPA010000299.1, read as the reverse complement.
ATTGTAAACCTTCTGATTGATCGCGTTTCCTTTGATTCGCGCGCCGCTGAGCGCAGCACCCTCTTCGCCGCGCAGCTTCCCTTCGCCGTCATATCTGGCCAGTTCGCCATCGGCGATTAGAATGCCGCCCTGGGCGACGAATTTTTCAAGCGCCGCCAAAGTCGCATCATTGAGCATTGCCGCCTCTGGAGCAAGAACGACTTTGTATTTCAGTGCGTCCTCTGGCGTGATGTCGGTAATGATGTCGTAGGGTATGTTCAGATGCTCCAGAACCGCGAACGCGCCGTTGGTCGCTTCTCTGTAGTTGCCGATGTGCTCGTTTGCGCCATGACCGGCGCCATACAGATCGTTTGTTCCGATGAGATTCTTCAGTCTTGAGGCTGAATCGAAGCTGTAGAGAACCGCCGTCTGCGCAAGGCTCCTAGTGTTCTGATAGTAGCCATCGTGCTCTTTGTCATAGCGAACCATGTCCATCACGGTACGTCCCGAATTCGTATTGAAGTTTTCGGGAGTGCTGTGGATGCCAAGCCAGACGCTGGCGCCATTTGCGAGCGCATCCGCATAGCAGACGCGCAGTTCGGTCGGCGTATGCAGGACCCACCCCCACGCCTCGTGA
>JAKSPA010000298.1 GCA_024405235.1 Lentisphaeria bacterium | reverse complement strand
GCACATTCCTGATGAAATCCGACAAATTCTCTCTCTGGGGCTTCAATTCATGGCGCGGCAACCCATGGTTCTCCAGCGCAACACCTTCCGACAATTCCTTCATGTTCTACAACGGCGACCAGAATCCAATTCCAACGCCGCGTCTGGAAGCTTTCCGCGAAGGCATAGAGGACATGCACATGCTTCTTGAAGCGCAGGAACTCCTGAAAAAGACGACGAATTCCGCACTCAGCAATCTGGTCAGCGAAAAATGCATCAACGACGTCATGAAAGCAGACGATCCAGACAAGACTGCCGCCTGGCGCACGAGTCTGCTGGAAGCCCTTGATTCCGCAGAATAACCCAAATGCCGTTATGGATTGACGGCACCTTCTTGGCCTTTGCCCGAGACACGGCATCGTGCAAACACGCAGATAACTTAAGTCTTTGATTTACACGGAAAGGATGATCGCATGAGCGAACGACAAATCATCAAGGCATTTCTGGTTCATCTTGGAATGAACATGTGGACGGATCGTCGGACGCTTGGAAAAATCGCGGAACCCGAAAAAATCGACTACTACAGAGACGATCTTTTTTCTTCGCATCTTCAAGTTGACGATGTCGAATGGAATTTTCTGTTGTCGGAGCTTGGCAGACGCGGATGCAACATGATCGTTCTTGATCTAGGCGACGCCATCGCATACAAATCACATCCGGAGATCGCCGTGGATGGCGCCTGGAGCCGCGAACGCCTGAAGAACGAATTGACGCGTTGCCGCGATTTCGGTCTGGAAGTCATTCCGAAACTGAATTTTTCGACGGCACACGACGCATGGATGGGCGAAATCTCGCGAATGGTCTCCACAAAGCCTTATTATGCGTTCTGCAAGGATCTCATCGCTGAGGCAATGGAACTCTTCGACGGCCCCCGTTTCCTTCATATCGGCATGGACGAAGAGACTGCGTGGAATCAGGAAGAATACGACTACACGGTCATTCGCGGCCCCGAACTCTGGTCTCACGACTTGCGCTTCTACGCCGACGAAGTGAAGAAAAACGGCGGCGACGCATGGATGTGGTCCGATTATCTTTGGGACAAGAGCGAAGAGGCTTATGCAAAAGCCGTGCATAAAGAAATCGTCCAGAGAAACTGGTTCTATGCGGATGTGTGCGACAAAACCGCCCTTCCCGACCACTACGTTCGAAAACTGGAATGCTTCGACATTCTGGACAGACTCGGCTATAGGCAAATCGCCTGCGGTAGTTCGTGGGCGCACATCGAGAACTATCCGAATCTTGTGAAATACGGCCGTGAAACGCTTGAGCAATCCACGCGTTTCTTAGGATATATGATGGCGCCATGGTATTCCACAGAGGAACACAACCGCAAACGCCACGAACAGGCGCTTGAACTCTTCAGCACCGCTCACGAATAAGCCTATCCTCAAAGGGAAACGCATTCCCAGCCTGAAATGCGCCACGTCCGCTTGAAACGATAGGCATTTTCATCCGTTATTTCACAGACCGATTGGCAGGCCAACAGAAAAACGGCACGTGACAACAACCACGCAACTGTGCTTCACGGAACTAATTCGTGTCTGCTGAATAATTCATACTCTATTGATCCCAAACAACATGCACTAAAATAA
>JAKSPA010000297.1 GCA_024405235.1 Lentisphaeria bacterium | reverse complement strand
CCCGAAGGAGATTGCCGATGACACGGTGATTGCGGCCGTCGACGGCGTTCCCGTGGCGGAAGAGGATTCTCCTATGACATGGGAGGATTATTGCTACCGTCTTGGTTTCGAGGCAGAGACTGTGCCCGAAACGCTGAAATTGAACGTTTGGGATGCCGATGCGAAGGAATACAAGGACATTTCCGTGACTCCTGAGGTGAATGCCGAATGGGCGACGGGACTGCGCGTCGGTGACAGGATTTTCGGCGTGAACGGAAAGGGCTTCACCGCAGGCACTGACGAGTTCCAGAAGGAGTATGTCTATGGAAATACGGGACATGTGACATTGACTGTCCTGCGGGACGGCAAAGTTCAGGTCCTGTCATATCAGCCGCAGAAGAATCCCGCGATGGAGGGGCTTGGCTTCCCCTTCTTCGAAACTGTCAATCCTGTGCAGATCGCGCAGGTGGCTGCCGAATCGCCTGCGGCATTGGCTGGAATTCAGTCTGGCGACCAGCTGCTGTCCTTGGGAGGCAAGAACATTCTTGGACCGATGCAGTTCCTTGAGGAGCTGAAAAAGCATTCCGGAGAGGCGGTGGAAATCGTCGTCGCGCGCAATGGCCGCGAACTCGCGCCGATGACATTGCAGCTTCCGGCGGATGCAGAGGCATCAGACGAGACGGTGGGAATTTCGTTCAACGTGCTCGTGACCGGCGTTCTGGACGGTTCGCCATCTGCCGCTGCCGGAATCAACTACGGCGACAGGTTCCTTGAACTCGTCCAGCTGGATGCGGATGGCAAGGAGGCCGTAGGCTCTCTGCAGGTCCGCGACGTTCAGAGCTTCCGCGATTTCGTTCAGCTCAGCCAGGGCAATCCGCTTCGCGTCGTCTATGAACGCGACGGAAAGCGCATGGAATCGGTCATGACGCCGACGATGAATGCCGAAAGCGGAAAATACGTCCTTGGCGTAATCATAACCGGCGCGTTGCCGAAGAGCATTCAGCATGTCGATCCATGGACGCAGTTCACGGAGGTCATGGGCACGAGCATGCGCACTCTGGGACTGCTCTTCGCGCCAATCACTGGTCGCGTCAAGAGCGCCGTCACTGGACAGGCGCGCGAAGTCTCCAAGACGCAGATCGGCGTGCAGCACATGAGCGGTCCGCTGGGCATCATCTACGCGCTGTGGTATAGATTGCGCGCCGAGGGATATCGCGGCGGATTCTCATTCATCATCCTGATTACCTTCTCGTTGGCGCTCATGAATCTTCTTCCGCTTCCCGTGCTTGACGGCGGACATATTGTGTTCGCCGCAATAGAGGGAATTACGCGCCGCCGCATTCCAGTCGCCTTCTTCAAATACATCTACAACACGTTCGCAATCCTCCTCATCGCGCTGATGCTCTACATCACGCTCTTCGATGGACGGCGCATTCTCAAACGCTCTGGACTGATGGATTCCAAGAAGGCCGCTCCTGTGGCTCAGGAAGTCCAGAACCCTGAAACGGACAAGTGACATGTCAGACAATTTCTTTCAAGTGGCAATAGACGGCCCTGCCGCATCAGGCAAGAGCACAGTGGCAAGACTGCGCGCGGGACGAATCGGCGGGTACTACGTCAACACAGGCGACATGTATGGCACGCTTGCGTGGCAGGCGCTGGAGAAAGGC
>JAKSPA010000296.1 GCA_024405235.1 Lentisphaeria bacterium | reverse complement strand
GTTGGGACCATAGACTTCGCCGCCGCAAAAGCACCGCGCGTCAAGAAACGCCGACTGTCTGATCGTGTACTGCAGCTCGCGATTCGCACTGCGGACTTCCTTGCTCAGGCGGGTGGCGACGCTTGCCGACGCAAATTCGTGGAGCGTGAGCACGAAAACAGGCTTGTATGTGACACATGACGCAAAAAGCATCAGCGCCAGAATGCTCAATGCCAAAATTGTCTTTCTCATAATCACCTCTCCGAAAGTTTGCGATAAAGCGTTGCAACGCTTATTCCGAGCAATCTCGCCGCGCGCTCCTTGTCGCCATTCTGCTCCTCCAGCACGCGCTGGAGATACTGCCGTTCGCAATGACGAAGGTATGCCTTGAGCGTCATCGTCTTCTGGCATTCGTCAGGCTCGAACTGTTCGGAGCCCTCGCAGCTGAGATCCTCCACAACCGCTTCCGGCAGTTGCCTGAGTCCTATGACGCCGTCTTCGGCCATCGTCGCGCCATGTTCCAGCGCATGGAACAATTCGCGGACGTTGCCTGGCCATTTGTGGCGGCGGCAGGCTTCGCGGGCTTCGTGCGACAGGACAAGCGGCGTGCCGTCCTTCGAAAGTTCTTCAAGAAAAACATCATCCAGTATCTTCAGATCGTCGCCGCGCTCGCGCAGCGGCGGAATCTTCAGAGAAAACGCGCTTATGCGGAAAAAAAGATCGTCGCGGAAGCGTCCCGACTCCCTTAGTTTTCCGACATCTTCGTTGGTTGCGGCCAAAACGCGCACATTTACAGGAATTGTGTGCGTCGAGCCGACCGGCCTGATTTCACGTTCCTGCAGCGCACGCAGAAGAGCCATCTGCGTCGCAGGTGAGATCGAACCGACTTCGTCAAGGAAGAGCGTTCCGCCATCGGCGGCAAGGAAGAGACCATCCTTGTTGTGGCTGGCGCCAGTGAAGGCGCCTTTAACATAGCCGAAGAGTTCGCTTTCAAGCAGATTCTCTGGAAGGGATGAACAGTTGACGGCGACGAAAGGCCGTTCGCTTCTGTTGCCTGACGCATGTATCGCCTTTGCAACCAGTTCCTTTCCCGTCCCGCTCTCGCCGAGAATCAAAACGTTCATGTCCGTGAGGGCGACACGCCTGATCTGCTGGTAGAGTTCCTGCATCTGCGCAGATTCGCCGTAGATGAGACCAAAATGCTTCTCGCACGGCGCGTCCTCCTCCGATGGTTGCACGGAATCCTCTTCCGCTCGGTCGGCCTTCATCGGATGGAGCACCAGCGCCTCCCGAAGCATCTGCAGAGCCTTTTCAGAACGCAGCGGCGTTGTCTGATAACCGAACGCGCGGCCATCTTCCACCAACTGACGCGCAAAGGCCATTTCGGCATAGCCGGCCAAAAGAATGACGGGAGGCATCTGCTCGCCGCCTTTCATCAACGGCAGCAGCGTCTTCGCAAACGCCATTTCGCAGAACACCGCATCCCAAACTCTGCTTCGGAAGACCTCCTCGACGTCGTTCGGCACGCTTACACTGCGGACACGGCAATCCTGACTGCGCAGAAGGCTACGGAAGACTTCGCCGCGACCTTCGTCCGTCTCCAGAAGCAGGATTCTCGCTCCCAAAGAGGCGTTTCCATTGGATTGACCCATTTTTTCAGGCATAAACATATAATTTAATTCACATTCTCAATTTTGAGA
>JAKSPA010000295.1 GCA_024405235.1 Lentisphaeria bacterium | reverse complement strand
ACCTCTTCGGCATCAACCGTCTTGAGGATGTTCCAGTCTGCCGCGAGATTCTCAAAAAGCGCGGAAAGATCTCGACGAAAGCAACCACTTGAACAGTGATTCAGAGAAAAAAGTGGAACGTCGCGAATACATTGGAATCGACTTGCTGAAGCTGCTGTGCGCCTTCATGGTTGTGGCGATACACACCAAGCCGCTTGCTTCATATGATTTGTTGGACAACGGTCTAGGAATACTGACCCGAATGGCGGTGCCTTTCTTTTTTACCGCGTCGGGTTATTTCCTTTTCCTGTCTGGAAAGCGCGAGACCAGTGGTGCAAAGCTGTGCATGTATGTGAAGCGGATAGGCATTCTCTATTGTCTATGGAGCATTGCATACCTTCCATTGCTCGTGAACAAGTGCATGCCACATGCCGCAGGCGGTGGTTTTGCATTCGGTAAATTCTTTCGGGCGGTTTTCTGGATGGGAGTTTCGGGACACTTCTGGTTCTTGATAGGCACGATTGTTGCATCGGTGATGGTGTGGGGTTGCTATCGTTTCATGTCGTCAGGAAAGACATTGGCTGTAGCGACTGCGTTTCTGATTTTTGGCACGATGTGCTCTACCTATCGTCCACTGGTCGAGAATCTTCTGCCAGAATGCGTCTTTTCTTTCGTTGATGCAGTTGAGGCCAGAAGCGGAATCTTCTACGGGTTCTTCTATGTCGCTTTGGGAGCATTTTTCGCCTGCAGACCAATCAAAGAGAGAGGCGCGTCTGTATATGCAGGCGTATGGCTGTGTGGATTGGCACTGCTGGCGGCAGAGAGTCTTATCGCCTTTAAGACTGGTGTGGTGCGTGGAACTATCCTATGGCTGACTTGTCCTTTGGCTGTGGCTGCCTTTTTCCTTTGGGGATTGAATGCGAAACTGCCGATTTCTTCCGAGAAGGCGACGAAATTCCGCAATGCCAGCACGCTCATTTACACATCGCATTGCCTTTTCATGGAGTTTTTCAAGTCAATGGGAATGGAAGGCAGTGGTCTATTGCTGTTTGCGACAACCAGCATATTGTCCGTCATTGCAACCATCATTTCGCTGGCGCTTGTCAGACGTTGGAAGTTCTTAAGGTATCTGTACTAATTTCATGTACGCGTCATTTTTCAAACGAGTTCTGGATTTTCTGATGGCGCTGTGCGCCTTGATTGTGCTTTCGCCGTTACTGTTGATTCTGATTGTCGTCGGCGCAATCAAGATGAAGGGCAATCCATTCTTCACGCAGGCGCGTCCAGGCAAGGATGAAAAGATATTCAAACTAATAAAATTCAGGACGATGACCTGCGAAGTCGATTCGGAAGGCAATCCGCTTCCAGATGAAGTGCGTTTGGTTCCATACGGAAAATTCCTCCGTTCGACATCGCTTGACGAACTGCCTGAACTCTTGAACATTCTGATCGGCGACATGTCCCTGATTGGACCGCGGCTTGTCAAATACCTTCCGTACTATACGGACGAAGAGCGCATCCGGCACAGCGTCCGTCCTGGTCTGACGGGAGCCGCGCAGGTCAATGGACGGAATGAAATCACGTGGGAGACCAAATTCGCATACGACATAGCCTATGCGAAGAAGATCACCTTTCTGGGGGATGTGAAGATCATTCTGGATACCGTTCGTGCTGTTCTTAAGCACGACAATATTCAACTGAACGCATTGGATGACTTCGATGTCTATAGACAGAAACAGCATTCAGCG
>JAKSPA010000294.1 GCA_024405235.1 Lentisphaeria bacterium | reverse complement strand
CCTGCTCCAAGGATGATGATTGGTTCTGCGGATGGGCGCGTTTCACGACAGAAACGGATGGCTTTCGTCAGATCGTTCGTGTCCTGCTCCGAAACATGTCGGAGACGATCTGCGTATTTGGTCTTTAAAACAGGATTGATGCTGTCAAGATCGCCGATGATCGCATCGGGCATGCGTTTCCCCCAGGCCTCAAGCGCATGTATGGAGCCATCGCAGCATATAAGATAATCCGCTTTGCGCAACTGCTCCAGGCAGCGCGTTGAACGCGGAAAATCGCCATTGCACAATATCGCAATCATACGTTTTCAATAAATGTTCAATGCCCAATTCCCGCGTGGCGCCGAGCCCGCGGAAATTGAGCATTGCAGTGTTGTCGGAATGGATTTACCAGCCCATGATTTGCGCCACATTCGGCAGCGACGGCTTCAGAAGTTCCTTGATTGCATCGGAATACTGTCTGATTTCCCACTGTGCGTGTGCGCTTGAACGCAAATCGATGAATTTGATAAGATTCGAGAGGTCGACAGTCGCCCAGAAGGTCGTCATGAGATTCTGCGTGAGGACGCCTCTTGCCTGCTCGCGGCAGACACCCTGAGCCAACAACGCTTCGTAGGCTTTCAGAGATCGACTTCCGTGTAGCGGCGCGAGATTTCGTTGTAGCTCCACGTGCGGTGGCGGTGCCACTGGGAGCGCACAAAGAGCGGGCAGTGCACAAGGAAGGTGAACACGACGTGTTCCAAAGGAGTCGTGTGGCGGTTCGAAACAAGATACTTCAGCAGAGAGATGTCGCGTTCGTCCCTCTCCGTGCGCATTTTGCCGAAAGAGACGCGTGCCGCATTGACGATGCTGGTTTCCGTGCCCATCTGATCAACTAGGCCGATCCAGCCCTGACCGCCGAGAACCTTGACATGCTGCGGGGGGGGGACATTCACTGTCTGAAGAAGTGCCATTCTTGATTCCTCCTTTGTTTGCAAGGACTTATTATGGTTCCGTGAAAAATTATTTCGAAGAAAGGGGCGCTTCAAGATAATCGACGCAGCCCTTGAGTGTGGACAACTTGCCGTAGTCTGCCTCTGGAACTTCTACTTTGTAGCGCTTGCGGAGTTCCATGACGACATCCAGAAAATCCATTGATTCGAGAGTGCCGCGAAGTGAGTCCTCGGGACCGAAACCCTTCCAGTCCACGTCGGGATTGATTTCGGTCAGAATGTCGATTACAGCCTCATTGATTTCGTCTCTGGTCATTGTTGGTAGCCTATGGTTTGCTGGTTGAGATGTCTGAAGAGAATTTTACTTCCCTGCGGAATTTGCTAAGCCTGGTATTTGACAACGATGGTCACGCAGTTGATGCCCATCATTCCAAAGGAGTTGTTTAGAATCGAAGTGACCTTCTCGACCTTCTTCGGTGAATTCGCCACGAGATTCGGAAGCGCGCATGCATCGTCCAACTCGTCGATGTTTATCGTCGGATGGACGGTGCTGTCTTCGAATGACGGCAGATTTCCCGCGAGTTCGAGAGCCGCCGCCGCGCCCATGCAGTGTCCTATGAAGCTCTTCGTGTTGTTGAAGTACGTGTCAGGGCAATTTTCGCCGAAGACCGCGCGAAGGGCTTCGCACTCTTTCGCGTCGCCCATCTTCGTGCCGGTTGCATGCGTGTTGACGATGGAGATGTCCTGCGGCGCCATTCCAGCCTTTGCGAGCGCTTTTCTGATGCATTGCGCCTGTCTTTCCGAATTTGGCAGCACGGCGTCGGTTGCATCGGAATTATAGCACCATCCGGCCAGTTCGCCGTAGATTTTGGCTTTTCTTTCGAGTGCGTGATCAAGCCGTTCAAGCATGAACACAGCGCCGCCTTCCGAGATGAC
>JAKSPA010000293.1 GCA_024405235.1 Lentisphaeria bacterium | reverse complement strand
AGAACTGCGCGAGCTATCTGTCCTTTTCGGAGGACAGGCGGACTCTCTTTGCCATTCTCGAAGGCAGCGATTTCGGTGGTCTTGCAAGCTATTCCGTCGCGGAAGACGGTACGCTTTCGAAGCGATCGGAATTCCTGACGCCAGGCGATGGCTACTGCCATCTGGCGGTGGCTTCAGGCGGCCGATATGTCTATGCCGCAAACTACATGGGCGGGACTCTGGTCCGCTTCAGCGTGTCCGGCGATGCAATCACGGGCATGGAGGTCATGGCGAAGCACACTGGCTGCGGGCCTGTCGCGGACAGACAGGAGGCGCCGCATATCCACTACACGATCGTCACACCGGATCGGCGTTTTCTGTGCACGGTCGATCTGGGCATCGACTGCATCGATGCCTATCCGTTTACAAGCGACGGCGATATAGATGTCTCAAAGGCTATACGCAGCAGGATTCTTCCTGCGGGATCAGGGCCACGGCATTTCATCTTCGCCGCTGACGGACGGACGGTCTATCTCTTGAACGAGTTGGCCAATACGGTCATGGTGCTTGATTTCGACGATGGCGTTTTCACAATTCGCCAGACTCTGCCGACGCTGTGGGCGGTGGACAACGCGGGTTTCAGCAAGGCTTCCGCAATTCGTCTTTCACCAGACGGACGATTCCTTTTCGCATCCAATCGCGGATATGACAGCATCGCCGTGTTCAATGTCGGTTCGGATGGACTTCTGTCGCCGCATGGTCTGGTCAAAGTGCCAGGCTCGTTTCCGCGCGATTTCAATTTTCTGCCGGAAGGCGATTATATTTTGGCAGGTTGCGAACTCACGAATGATGCATTTCTCTACCATTTCAACGCATCATCTGGAGAACTTCTTCTCGATGGCGGGCTGATTTCGTTGATTCCGCGGCCGATCTGCATTCTTTGGTAGAACCATAGCAAAAGGAGAAAGCCATGAAGATCACGCTTAATCCAGACAAGGAGATTGTCGATTCCGTCAAAGAGGGCCTGAAACGCACTGGCGGATACTGCCCGTGCAGATTGCAGCGCACTGAGGAAACGAAATGCATGTGCAAGGAGTTCCGTGATCAGATCGCCGATCCGTCCTTTGAGGGGTTCTGCCATTGCCTGCTGTACTACAAGAGCTTGGAAAAGTAGCAGATTGGTATATTTGGTCTTCCAACTTGTGTCATGGTCTATTACAATGAACAGCTGATGTTGAGTCCTGAGGTGGAGGCGTTGCAGAAACGCTATGAAAACCTTTCGGACCAATATGTGAAATTGCAGCAGGAATATCTTGATCTCACGGGACCGACACGGAAGGCGTTGGAGACTGAATACATGATGACCATCGGACGGAAGGAGCATGCGCTCTTTTCGCTGCAGGTTGAGTCCATGCAGATCCGCCGAGAACTTACCTTGTGTCAGGCGGCTGCGAATCAAGGCCGTATAATCACCAAGGCTGAGGTGGATGAGCAACTGCGGCAGGAGTTCGCCGAATACAAGGCGCAATTGGATGAACAGCAGAAGCGTGTCAAGGAGGCGGAAGAGCATTTCCATGCGGAGAAACTCTCGACAAAGGAGGCGCAGGAGTTGTCGAAACGTTTCCATCAGATCGCCAAAAAACTCCATCCTGACATCCATCCCGACCTTCCGCCAGAAGCGGCGGAATTGTGGAACAGAATCCTGTCGGCATACCATTCTGGGTATTGGGAGGCTTTTCTGCTCTTCGCAGACATGGCGGACGAACTCATCAACAAGGGCGCCTGCAAGCTTATTCTGCCTTCGTCCCGTGAACTGCTGGAGCAGTCTTGCGCACAACTGGAGACGAAGATCAATGGGCTGAAAACCGAAATGCAGGCTTTGGAGAAGAAGCCGCCCTATTGCTATCGCGCGTTGTTGGATGATCCCGCTG
>JAKSPA010000292.1 GCA_024405235.1 Lentisphaeria bacterium | reverse complement strand
GGCCCCTCCTGAAAGCGGAAAGACCGCCTGCCTGTCTCCGGATCCTGTTCAAGCACGTCGCCGCCGATGATGTCGGCCGGCATGAGATCGGGCGTAAACTGAATTCGCCTGAAAGACAAGCCAAGCAGAGCGGCGATGCTCTTGACAAGTTTCGTCTTTCCAAGGCCTGGCACACCAGTCAGCAACGCGTGTCCTCCAGCCAGCAGGGCTATGAGAAGCTGCTCAACCGCCGCCTCCTGACCGACGAAGACTTTTGCAAGCTGCGCCCGCAATGTCTTAATCTCGCCTGAAATCTTATTTAAGGTTTCCATAAAAAAAATCTTTTTCGGGTTACATTAGTGTCGTTTTCGTAATTTGCTAAAAATAATACCCCTTTCATCATGCGCCGCCGCATGAAGCAACTAATTTTGCCATGAAAATCTCCAATTTACTGAAAGAAGAGCGATACAGCCTCTCTTTTGAGGTATTTCCGCCAAAGACGAGCACCGCATTTGCGAGCATAAAAGCCGCCACCGAAGCGATCGCCGCACTCGGACCGTCTTTCGTCAGCGTGACATACGGCGCTGGCGGCGGCACGAGCGCCTACACGCTTGACATGGCGAAGAACATCCAGAACAAATTCGACATTCCGTGCCTTGCGCACTTGACATGCGTCTCCTCCAACAAAGAGACCGTCGCACAACGCATCAGCGACATTCAGGCCGCAGGAATCGGCAACATCATGGCGCTTCGCGGCGATCTCACTCCCGAGCTGGAGGCGACCGACCGCAGCCAGTGGCACTACCACCATGCGGTCGAACTCGTGCGCGAGATAAAAAGCCGTGCGCCAGAAATCTGCATCGGCGGCGCATGCTATCCTGAAGTCCATCCAGAATCCACGAATCAGAAGGAGGACATCCTTCATCTTAAGGAGAAGGTCGAGGCGGGATGCGATTTTCTGACGACACAGATGTTCTTCGACAACAACCTCTTCTTCAATTTCCTCTACAAGATCCGCGAAACAGGAATAACGGTTCCTGTTCTGCCTGGCATCATGCCCATTACCAAGGCGAATCAAGTGGAACGCGCAATCAAACTGTCCGGTTCGTTCATGCCGCAGCGCTTCAAGAGTCTTGTGGACAGCTTCGGCGAGAATCCTGCGGCAATGCAGCAGGCGGGCATCGCGTACGCCACAGATCAGATAATCGACCTCTTCGCCAACGGCATCAGACATGTCCATGTCTATTCGATGAACAAGCCCGACGTCGCCGAAAGCATTCTGTGCAATCTCTCCGAGATACTGAAATAGCCATTCAGAAGCCAGCAGTGATAAAAGAGCGCAGGACATATCAGTTGCCCGAAGTGAATCGACGGGAGGTTCTGCGCTACGCCAAGGCACAGGGTTCCAGCGACAAGGAGACGCTTGATTGCATGGAACGCGCGATTAGCGAAATCACGCCTGTTATCGCGCCACGGTTGTGTTTTCTTCGCGCGCCGCTTGAATTGCGACCGCCAGACGTCGCTTTCGGCGGTCTTGAGATTCGCTCCCACGACCTCTGCAAAGCGCTGAAAGGCTGCACGGAAGCCATTGCCTTTGCTGGAACCATCGGCCTTGACGTGGACCGCGCCATCGCCAAATACAGCAGGCTCTCGCCTGTCATGGCGCTCTTCTGCCAAGCCATTGGCGCCGAACGCATTGAAGCGCTATGCGATGCGTTCTGCGACGAAGTTCGTTCCCAAAATCCGCAGATGCTTCTCAAGCCGCGCTTCAGTCCAGGCTTCGGCGATCTCGCTCTCGATCTTCAAAAAACGCTCACGCAGACTCTTGACACGACACGCCAAATCGGCATGTCGCTGAACGGAAGTCTTCTCATGAGCCCTTCAAAATCCGTAACCGCAATTATGGGACTGAGTCCCCTCTAGCCAAACAAAATACAAGGAACAAACCATGCCTCCACAATTCGTATTCCAAA
>JAKSPA010000291.1 GCA_024405235.1 Lentisphaeria bacterium | reverse complement strand
ATCGTTCTCGCCGAGACACCGCATCTTTTCGGCGGCACCGAAGCGGCGATACCATACGCACGCGACTATCTCATCATCATCTTGTGGGGCAACATCTTCCAGCACATCAGCTTCGGCATGAGCAACATCGTCCGTTCCGAAGGCAGCGCCATGACGGCCATGGGTGTGGTCATTCTGGGCGCAGCGCTCAACATCATTCTGGATCCCATCTTCATATTCGTATTCCACATGGGCATCCGCGGAGCCGCATGGGCGACGGTCATCTCCATGGCCATCTCCTCGGTGTGGGTCATGGCGCATTTCCTGCGCGGAAGCGTTCTGACGTTGCGCCTCAAGCACATACGCATCTATCCAAAGCTCTTCACCAGAGTTCTGGCAATCGGTCTGGCTCCATGCCTCATGCAGATTCTGCACTGCCTCATCGTCATCATCTACAACCACAGCTTCATCGCATACGCCTCAAGCGACGCCGAGGCCACATTGGCTATCGCCGCCTTCGGAATCGTCAATTCGGTGCTTATGATGGCACTCATGCCTTCCTTCGGAATCAACATGGGCATGCAGCCGATCGTTGGATACAACACAGGCGCCAAACTCTACCCACGTGTCATCCATACGATGAAGCTTGCAGTCAGTCTGGCCACGGTCATCTGCCTCGTTCTGGCACTTATATGCATTGCCTTCTCCAAACAGATCGCGTTCATCTTGACGCCGGACAAGCCGCTCGTCGGCGGCACAGTATATTCCGTCAGAGCCGTTTCCTGCGGACTGCCTTTCATCGGAGTCGGAATTCTCACGGGAACATACTACCTCTCCATTGGAAGGTCCTCAATCTCAATCGTTCTAAGCATGCTTAGACAAGGCATCGTGCTTATTCCCGTGCTGCTCATCATGCCAAGATTCTTCGGCCTGAACGGAATCTGGTGGGCTGGGCCAGTCGCCGACACCTTCTCCGCAATCCTCTGCTTCGCAATGCTTATACACGAATTCGCAAGACTGCGCAAGCTGATAGCCGCTGAAAACGCTCAAAAGGTCGAAGCGTAACTCAGTCGGTCAACAAGTCCTCTGCGTTCACGAAAATGCAACAAGGCACACTGCAATACCGTGTTCCCTACGCCGACACAGATCAGATGGGATTCGTGTATTACGGCAATTATCTGACCTATTTCGAACGTGCACGCAACGAACTCATGCGCGCCAATGGCTTCACGTACAAAGAATTGGAAGCGCTAGGCGTAGGACTGCCAGTCATCGAAGCCAATGCAAAATATCACCGTCCCGCAAAGTACGATGACGAACTGACCATCTGCGCCACTTTGGAGGAAATCGGCGGCGTCCGTCTCAAAGTCGCATGTCAGGTGAAACGCGGAGACGAACTGTTGACCGAAGGCTGGACGCGGCACTGTTTCATTGATCTGAAAACAGGCCGGCCAGTCCGCGCGCCGGAGCAACTGCTTGAAGTCTTCTCCAATTGAACATTCTCGCCGCACCAATTCAGGAATACACCGATGCATCTTTCCGCAACGCGCACGCCGCAACCATCGGCGGCATAGACGAATATTACACGCCATTCATCAGGCTCGAGCGCGGCGCGCTGTCCAGACGCTCTGCAATGGACATAGCGCCCGCCAGCAACACTCCAGCGAACATCGTCCCGCAGATTCTTGTCGCAAGCGCTGAAGAGACACACGCCCTTTTAGACATTCTCGCCGACAACGGCTACAGCCGCGCCGACATCAATTTCGGCTGTCCGTTCCCGAAGGTCGTGAAAGGCGGCTATGGCGCTGCCGTACTTGAAAATCACGACGCTTTTCGCAGCGTTCTCGAAGAGGCAAGCCGCCATGCATCCATGCGAATCTCAATCAAAATGCGTCTCGGCATGTCAGACGCAAAAGCGGCATTGGCACTGACACCTATCCTTAACGACGCACCGTTGGACAAAATCGTCCTGCATCCAAGAACCGCCCTGCAGCAATAT
>JAKSPA010000290.1 GCA_024405235.1 Lentisphaeria bacterium | reverse complement strand
TCTGTACGGCAAAGACCGATACCCTGTGCGCCAAGCTCTGCGGCTCGTTTTGCATCCTCGGGTGTGTCGGCATTGGTGCGAACTCCCAATTTCTTATACTTATCCGCAAGCTTCATAATTCTGCCGAAATATCCGCTGTTGTTCAACTGCTTCTCGTGCTGCCGATTCTTTTCTTGAACCGCTCTTTCTTCTCGCGCGGCATAAGGGCTATGTTCAGCGGAATGCCGACGATGGATACGCTGGTTGCTTTGGGCGCGGGAACTGGTTTCCTTGCGAATCTGTTTAAGCTCGCAAGGCTTCTTGCAGGCGCTGACTGCATGGCCACTTTTGAAACTCCTGCAATGCTTCTGACGCTTATCACGCTAGGTAAGTGGCTGGAGGGCAGGGCGAAATCCAGTGCGGCCAGTGCCATCGGCGAACTTAGGAAACTCGCGCCGCGCAGAGCCGTGGTGCGTAGAAACGGCGAAGAGACGGAGATTTCAGTCGATGAACTATGCGTCGGCGATGTGTGCGTGGTTCGCCCTGGCTGCGTGATTCCAGCGGACGGCGTCGTGGTGAAGGGCGCTTCTTCCGTTGACCAGTCCGCCGTCACTGGCGAGTGGATGCCTGCCGAAAAAGGCGTCGGAGACGGCGTTGTGGGCGCCACGCTCAATCAGTCTGGCTATCTGGAAATTCGCATCACTGCGGTCGGTTCGGATACGCTCTTCGAGAAGATAATCGCCCTTGTGGCGGAAGCAGGCGCGACGAAGGCGCCAATTGCACGGCTTGCGGACAAAGTATGCGCCGTGTTCGTGCCATGCGTGCTTGGAATCTCATTGACGACGTTTCTGGCGTGGTTCTTTGCGAACGGCGATGTCGGCACGGCGCTCGGCCACGCGATCGCCGTCTTGGTCATATCATGTCCATGTGCCCTTGGTCTTGCAACGCCAGTCGCGATTCTAGTTGGCACGGGCGCGGGAGCCAGAAAGGGAATCCTTTACAAAAACGCCACGGCCATCGAGACGCTCAGCCGCATTGACGCGCTGGTTCTCGACAAGACTGGAACGATTACCTCTGGAAAACCATCGATGATTGCCGTGTCGGCAGCCGCAGGCTATGACGAAGAGGGGATTTTGATGCTGGCTGCGTCTCTTGAGGCTCAGTCCGAACATCCGCTCGCTCGCGCGATTGTCGATGAAGCATCACGACGTGATCTCGAACTCATGCCAGTCACGGGTTTCTCCGCAGTTCAGGGACGTGGAATCGTCGGAAAGATTCGCGGAAAACTCTATGGTTGCGGAAATCGGCAAATGCTGGAGGACGCTGACATCGAGGCCGATGCCGATGATTCGCTGCGTCCAGACGCTACGGCGCTGTGGCTCTTTTCGCCGGGTGAGGTCCTTGGCCGAATATGGCTGGCGGACAAAATACGCGGCGAAGCGTCTGAGGCACTTCTGCATTTGAAGGAACTGGGCGTCTCCGTGGCAATGCTGACAGGCGACAGGAATTCCGTCGCTGAATGCATAGCAGGCAAATTAGGGATTACTGAATGGAATGGCGAAATGCTTCCAGCCGACAAGGCGGAATGGATTCGCGCGCGTGAGGCAGAAGGGCATTTGTGCGCCATGCTCGGCGACGGCGTGAATGACGCGCCCGCGCTTGCCGCCGCGTCGGTCGGCATTGCAATCGGCGAGCGGACGGACGTCGCCCTTGAAGCCGCGCAGGTGGTTCTTGCGACTGCCAACCTGACGACTGCGGTGGAGGCCATGAAACTCTCGCGGGCGGTCATGCGCAAAATCCGTCAGAATCTCTGCTGGGCGTTCTGCTACAATCTGCTCGCTATTCCCATGGCGGCGGGAGTTTTCACAAGCCTTGGAATCTATGTCCCCCCATGGCTTTGCGCCGCTCTGATGGCTTCCAGTTCGCTGATCGTCGTTACGAATTCACTGCGTATCAAATAGAGACTCAGAGATGGAAAAACGACGAATATGCGCGAAAGGATGTATTTTTTTGAAAAAATAGATAAAAATCTTCGTATGGTGACTTGCAATTCTCTCAAGGGATAATATCTTAAGCGCGCTTTCCAAAAAGGTGCTGGAGTTGTAGCGCAACTGGTTAGAGCATCGCCCTGTCACGGCGAAGGTCGTGGG
>JAKSPA010000029.1 GCA_024405235.1 Lentisphaeria bacterium | reverse complement strand
CCGCAGCTTTAGCGAAGGTGGAAAGGGCGGCGGCGGAAACGTTGCAGAGCGCCCTTGAAGGGCGCAGAGGATCAGATTAGCCTATTAATCAGCAGACACTATTTAGACTTGTCCTGTTGTATCCAATTCAGCCATTCGTGCGTGTCTTTCGGAAAAAGACCACGAATAAAATTAACAGTAATACTATACGTGTTAGAAATTGAAGAAGATCGCCACCTTGAGGGGGCGTCTGAAGTCGTTGATTGTCACAAATTATCCTTCACGTATTGACTCGGCGACTGTCCAACGACATTCTTGAAGGATCGGCTAAATATAGCCAAAGACGAAAAGCCGTTCAGCCGCGCGATTTCCGACACGGAATATCTCGTATTTCCAAGCATTCTAATCGCGCGACGAATGCGCTGTGTCCTTATATAGTCGCCTGGATTGCATTCGGACACAAGTCTGAATATGCTATAAAGCTTTGTGATCGAAATATCTAATTCTTTTGATATTTCATTGATGTTCAGATTCGGATCGGATATTCTTGCGAAAATGTATTTATTGATTCGCTCGAACATGTTGATGTTCTTGGACGCATCTTCTTGGGCATTACCCGTATCAATATGTCCCTCACTCAAATTCATCTCACGCAGGAAATTGCCTAGCATTCCCTGAAGCAGTTGATCGAGTCCTGTTTTTCCCTTGAGGATATCAAGATAGATCTGCAGCATTCTATATATGCAGATAAGCTGGAAATCATTCACTGCAACGCAATCGACAGGAAAATTCCTGACCAAATCCTGCTGAAGCATGTCAAATGTGATTACAAGCCATGAAAAATCCGTCTGTTCAACCACATAGTAATGATGCTGATATGGCTGAACAAGCGATGCGTAATTCACAGGAAGATGATAAGTCTGCCCTTCAACGCATACCAGACCTTCCGTTTGCAGATTGATCGTCAGAACATAACGTTCATGACGCATCCTTAGAAAAGTGTTCCCTTGATTGATGCGCTGCTGCGAATCACGACGCAAAAATACGATATTCGATGGTTCGCCTGGTAATTTTCCAACTCCTTCGCTATAATTTGACGGATCGACCAATTGTTTGACCAATATGCCTATTTCATTCTTTATCGATCCGCTTGTGTATAGCATCCTACATAAACTCCGTATATTTCCCAAAAAACTCCGGCTTTGTAACACAGCCTTTCAACAGGCCCGCGAAACCAGGGCGTGTGAAGATGAAAAGAATCGACCACAAAAATTCAGCCTTTCCATAGGCCTGCTCCGCAAGGCTCTTGAAAAGCCTTCCAAATGCCGTCGTTACAGGACGGCAGTGAAAAACATTCGTTTGTCAAATGACAAATGAATCTTAGCAAATCATACGCTCTTGAACTTGTACTTTACCTATAATATACCACTATCAGAATAATGTTTCGATAGATTTTGCAATTTTTATTAAAATTAAGCAAAATTTTATATAATTTTTAAAAAATTATGATAAATATTGCCAAAATATCACTTGCAAGGATTCAAATTATAATTAGATTAGTTATACAAATAAGGAGAAACAATGAAAATAACAGTTTTCTCAAAAGGAGTCTGGCCAGTTCTACTGACGCCATTCAAAAGCGATTGCTCAATCGACTTCAGCGGCTTTGCGTCGCTTTTGGAGTATTATATTGCTCATAGAGTATCCGGTCTTTTCGCCGTGTGCTTGAGCAGCGAAATGTTTCAACTCTCGTCAAAGGAGCGTTTGGAACTAGCCAAATTCACAGTCAAACAGGCAAACAGTCGCGTTCCAGTTGTCGCCTGCGCAGGTTTCGGAGACACGTTGCAGGAACGAATCGACTCAGTCAAGGCAATGGCAGAAACGGGTGTTGACGCCGTGGTGCTGCCACTTGGTCTTATCGTTTCCCCCGACGATTCAGAGGCGGTTCTTGAAAAGACATTCGATGCGATTCTGAACGCAACGGGCGACACGGTTCTTGGACTTTACGAATGCCCTGTTCCATACCATCGTCTGCTGAGCGCCGATTGTCTTGGTCGCCTTGCCAAAAACAGCGGCAACCGTCTTTCCTTCCTCAAGGACACCTGCTGCAACCGCGCGATGCTGAGCGCCAAGCTTGAAGCGATACGAGGCACTGAGCTGAAACTCTACAATGCCAATCTTCCGACATACCTCTACTCACTTCAACACGGCGCGGCTGGATACAGCGGCACTTCCGCAAATTTCTACCCTGAAATTCTTGCTGAACTGACTGAGACCTTCCAGACGCAGCCCGAACGTGCTCAGAAGATCCAGGACTTTCTGACACTTGTCCAACGTCATGTCGATTACAAATATCCCAATTCAGCAAAAAAATTCCTTTCCATGCGCGGCGTAGCCATTGAGGCGTACACACGAATGGGTTGGAATACGCTGAACGCGGATGATCTGGAAACGCTTTCTGTTTTTGATAGTGCCTTACAGGATTTTGTCGTTCGTATCTGATTTTTTTCACTTGTTACACCAAACAAAAAAAGGAGAAAGAAGAAAATGAAACGTAATTCCTTCACACTGATCGAATTGCTGGTCGTCATTGCCATCATCGCCATCCTTGCCGCCATGCTTCTGCCCGCGCTCTCAAAAGCACGCGAGAAGGCACGCGCCATCAGCTGCGTCAACTGCCTCAAGCAGCTCGGTCTCGGCTTGATCATGTATTGCGACGACAACGAAGATCAAGTTCCTCCAGGCAACTACACCAACCCCGAAAGCACGAAATTGAACCGCACATGGTTCGGATACAGCATCTCTCCGTACATCGGCGGAATTGCCACTGAAGAGCAGTATTCCGAAAACTACGCGAAAATCGGCAAGTGCCCCGCGGACGGAGGTGCCTTCGTGGACGCAAATGGCAAGACAGGCTATGTCATGGAAGCAAGCTACGGCTACAACCGCGTTCTGATGCCCGCCATGGACAAGTCATACTCCCTCACCTCCCTTAAGGCTCCGTCCGTCACCCTGTACGCAGCAGACACAGGCCACGCTTCAGAAGACGGTGAAGTCGCCATCATGGGCTGCCATCCCGGAAACGCAAAGCGCTCCGTCTGGGCACGTCACGGAGATCAAGCAAACGTCCTCTGGCATGACGGACACGTTTCCGCCGAAAAAGTCAAGAATTCCAATGGCTACAATCCCTTCCTCTACGATGCCAATCTGAACACAGAAGCTAACAAGTTCTTCTCCGGCACCGGCGAACCCTGATCTAGCCTCCAATCGTTTTGATCGAACAATTCCACTGATTCAATTGCGATTCCACAGTGGGAGAAAAAACGTGGACGAAAAGGCG
This sequence comes from Lentisphaeria bacterium, assembly GCA_024405235.1. Lineage (GTDB taxonomy): Bacteria > Verrucomicrobiota > Lentisphaeria > Oligosphaerales > Oligosphaeraceae > UBA1724. The sequence continues at coordinate 8,144 of JAKSPA010000029.1, read as the reverse complement.
GTATGCAGACGACTGCAGCCCGCCTGACGTCCACGACTTGAAGAATCCTAGCCCCCCTCATGGCAGGGCTTCTTTTCTGCCCCCACATAATACAATAGGAAGGCACCTTCGGCAATCATGGTCCATTTGAAGCATCATGATTGCGAAATGTCAGGCACAAGCCTTCAGCCATCACCTTGCGGAGATTCGTGGATAAATCCAATCCACTTGAAATCCCTTCGGAATCAATAATTCCTGATATGTCTGAGGAAAAAGAAATGAACAAAACCCTCCTTGCACTTTCGGCATCCGTGGCCGTGGCGTTAGGTTCCTGTCAGTCGAAAGACGCTGACAAGACTGCCAGCGCTCCCACTGCCAGCGCCGCCACTGCCCCCGTCATCGCTCCCGAAATCAGCGAACCGCCTGTCATCTGGAATGTTCCAGAAGCCTTTGACACATCAAAGGACGGCTTCGGCCTGGAGCAGTTCCCTGGTACCGAGCTGTCATTCATATACGAACCCATCATCAGCCATGCCGATCCAGCGGAAGGCGGTGATGGCAAATATGAAAGCGTGATGCACGGAACCTACAACCATCATCAGCAGTTCGCTCTCATCGACGACTACGTGGTTGTATTCTGGACAAATCACGTCCGAGATGAAAACGGTCCTGGCCAGCGCATTCTGGCACGTCTCGGAAAATTCAACGAAGACGGCAGCCAAATCGACTGGGGCCGTCCCGAAGACATCGTCGAAGTCGCGCAGCCCGTTCAGGCGGCACGCCTCCGTCCTGCCGCCGACACCGACTCGGTCATCACAGGCATTTTCATGGACGACATCGTCACACAAGTCGGAGACCAGATTCTCGTGAAATGCCGTTTCATGCTCTGCGACGGCTGGACGAACAACATGAAATACCATGGCTCTCCACCCAACACCGCTCCTGTGCCAGACGAGTTCTACTCTCAGCCACGCATTCCGGAAAAGAACTACCGCTACGACATCTACTGGTATCTCGGAAGCTTCGTCCGCACATGGACAGTGAAGGACGGCAAACTGGTCGCCTCCTCCGAGCCGTATATCTATGACCATTTGCCGCCGAAGGAGTTGCAGGTCACGCCTACGATTCTCAAGACCATGGGGCCGATCAACGAACTCTACGCGAACGCGAAATTCCTCAAGGACGCTCCTGAATCCTTCCACGCAATCCTGCGCGGCGAGCCGAAGGTCTTCAATCGCAGCCCCAAATATGCGCCCGGCACGAACAAACTCGCGGCTGACGGCAAGAACGGACTGGCCCACTACACGGAATTCATCCGTCCCGATGGAAAATACGTCGTCATGCGCGACAATCTTGTGGATCCGACCAACTACTACGCTTCCATCAAGAACAACGCCGACGAGTGCTATCCGCCTGCGGTCAGAACGAACTTCTTCGGCGCCGCAATGCCTGTCTCAGGCGAGCTTCCTGACGGCACAGTCTGGTTCGTCGGCAGCGACACAAAGCGCGAGAACGCATACATCACATGGTCAAAGGACGGCATCCATTTCGACAAGACCAAGCTGCTGATCCACCTGAAATTCAAAGGCGTGCCAGGCCTGAATGCACCCACTGGCGGCGGCGCGCAGTATTTCCAGGCGCTAACCCGCGGGAACTACATCTGGATCGTATTCAGCGTCTCCAAGCAGAACATCGGCCTGCTGAAAGTTCCGTTCTCGTCCTTCGACTGATTCGCACCACCTCTCATAAACTCACAACGCCCCTCTGGAGAACAATCAATGCGTTTTTTGGATTTGCTGGTCGTCCTGCTTTTCATGGCGGGAATGGTTCTGATGGGATTCTACTTCGCCCGAAAGAACAAAGACACCGAAGCGTATTCTCTAGGGGGGCGTTCTCTGCCAGGCTAGGCCATCGGCCTATCGATGCTTGGAGCATCCATAAGTTCGATAACCTTCCTGGCACTTCCAGCCGCCGCCTATATTCTCGACTGGCGGCAGCTTGTTCCCAATCTGACAATGCCTGCCGTTGCAATTCTGGCAGCCATTTTCATCATTCCGTTCTTCAGGCAGACAAAAGCCACCAGCGCCTTCGAATATCTTGAAAAAAGATACGGCATGCCGATACGCATCTATGCGGCATTCAGCTTTCTGATCATGCTTCTGCTGCGTCTCGCGCTTGTCCTCTATCTCGTGGCCATTCCGATGGCCGAACTGCTGGGCTGCCATATATTCACCGTCATCATTGTCGTCGGCGTAATCACAAGTTTCTATACAATCGTCGGCGGCTTGAAGGCAGTCGTCTGGACGGATGTCATCCAGACAATCATCCTGCTTGGCGGCGGCATTCTTATCTTCGTTCTCATCGCACTCGCTCTGCCAGGAGGCTTCGGCCAGATCATCTCAGAAGGCATGGCAGACAACAAATTCAGTCTTGGCCCCATGACATGGGGGCTTAGCGACCGCTCCTTCTTCGTGATGTTCCTCATGGGCCTTGTCAATTTCGGCACGGAATACTCCAGCAATCAGGGCCTCGTGCAACGTTATGTTGCCTCGAAGACCACAAAAGAGGCTCGCCGCGCCACACTGATCTGCGCATTCATGAGCATTCCCACATGGTGCGCATTCTACTTTGTCGGCACCAGCCTCTACGTTTACTACAAAATCTTCCCTGACACAGCAGTCGCCGCGCTTGAATCCGATGCGGTGCTGCCGTATTTCATCCTCCATCGCATCCCGACCGGCCTCTCAGGCGTCATCATCGCCGCATGTCTGGCCGCCGCCATGAGCACGCTCTCCAGCGTCATCAACTCCTGCTCAACCGTCTGCACCGTCGATTTCCTTCAGCGCTTCTGGAAACGTTCCGACGCATCGGCGCTGAAGTGGGCCAAATTCTTCTCGCTTGCGGCCAGCGTCATCATGATTCTGGGCGCCTGCGCCATTGACTACGTCGAGAAGGAAAGCATCAACGACATGTCGCTAATCATCGGCTCCGTATTCGGCGGCGGAATGCTGGCGCTCTACATGTCCGGATTCTTCACAAAGCGTATCGGCAGACGCGCCATCACAATCGGCCTGCTGACAGGCATCCTCTTCAACGTCTATATGATGTGCAACAGCTTCCATTGGCTGCCGGATTGCCTGACGCTGCCCATCCATTCATATTGGACCACCATTCTCGTCAATCTGCTCATCATCATCGCCTCGCTGATTGTCTCGCTCTTCGATAAAAACAAAAAGCCTCTGCCTGGTCTGACCTTCTGGACAAAACAGCAAAGCGACAACGATTAATTCTGAAGAAAACATCCATGAAACTCCGTCTGTCATCAACATTTGCCTTCGTGTTTCTTGCGTTCGCGCTCCTATCAACCGCCCTTCTGGCGAAAGAAGGCAAATGGCAGTTGAAGGAATTGTTCAAAGTTCCAAAATGGCAGAAGGCGCAGAAGGATTTTCCTGAAAAGGACTCCATCACGCCGATTTTCTATGAAAACGGCGCCTGCCGCGGCAAACAGACTGAAGTATTCGCATGGCTTGCACTGCCAGAAGGAGCCTCCGCAAAGAAAAAAGTGCCAGGAATCGTAATCGTTCATGGCGGTGGCGGGACTGCCTACAGAGCATGGGCGGCACTCTGGCAGAAACGCGGCTATGCCGCAATCGCAATGGACATCACAGGAGGCATTCCGCAGGACGAGGATCTGGATTCGCTTGCCTGCAACTCCGTTCCCGCAGCCAATGGCGGCCCGAATCTCAACAAGAACTGCAGAGAAACCAAACTGCCATTCCAAGACCAATGGCCAGTATATGCGGTCGATGCGATAATCCGTGCGAATTCGCTGTTGCGCTCTCTGCCGGAAGTCGATGACAAACGCATCGGAATAACTGGCATCTCATGGGGCGCAATGATGGGAGAAGTCGCCGCAGGACTTGACAACCGCTTTGCATTCGCGGCATTCGTCTATGGTTGCGGTTTCATGGGCGACAGTTCATTCTTCAAAGAGACGGAACTGGACAAACTGCCTGAAGCCGAACGCAAGTTCTGGCTGGACAATTTCGATGCGTCGAATTACATAGGCAGAATCAAATGCCCTGTTCTATTCGCAAATGGAGCGAAGGACAAGCATTTCCGTCCCGACTCATGGGGACGTTCCGTACGTCTGCTGCCAACGGAACAGGTCTGGCTGTCATACGACATCGTCATGAAGCACAGCCATCTGCCATATTGCGATCCTCCCGAAATCGCCGCATTCGCTGATTCGTGGACCTTCGGCAAACAGAAGAATCCGCAATTGTCCTCCCAAAACGGAAACACGGCTGTATTCAAGGTTCCTAACGGCATTGCCAAAGCGGTATTCTGCTGGACTACGGATGCATCTTCGTGGCCTGAACGCAATTGGCAGACGAAACCTGCAAGTATTGAAGGCGCAAAGGTCTTCATTGACGATATTCCAGAAGACGCAACTGCCTATTTCTTCCGCATCGTGGACAAGAAGGGCCTTTCAGCTGCTTCTTCGCCAATTGTAATACAGAAGTAATCAGCAACACTGCACTCTGATTTCTGACTACGAAAAGGGAATTCAACAACATGCAGAAGACGGTCATCGGATTGGATTTTGGTTCGGATAGCGTCCGCGCGATATTGGTCGAAGCGACCAACGGACACGTCATCGCCTCCTGCGTAAGCAACTATCCACGATGGGCCGCGGGCAAATGGAGCGATGCATCGAAATCGCAGTTCCGTCAGCACCCGCTCGATTATCTGGAATGCATGGAAAATGTGATCCGCGATGTTCTGAAATGCGATGATCCCAAACGCGTCGCAGGAATCGCGGTCGATACGACTGGCTCCACGCCATGCGCCGTTGACCGCAACGGCACGCCTCTTGCCTTGACTCCAGGCTTCGAAAGCAATCCGAACGCGATGTTCGTTCTCTGGAAGGACCACACAGCCCTGCAGGAATCCGTCGAAATCAACAATGCCGTGAAGGCCTCGCCCGTCAACTATCTTGCCTACGAGGGCGGCATCTATTCCCCAGAGTGGTTCTTCTCAAAGGTCCTGCACATTCTGCGCACCGACGAGAAGGTTCGCGAAAATGCCTTCTCGTGGGTGGAGCACTGCGATTGGATCACCGGCCTCCTTGCAGGCAACACCAATCCGCTGACCATGAAACGCAGCCGTTGCGCCGCAGGACACAAAGCAATGTGGCACACGCAATGGAACGGCCTTCCCCCCGAAGAGTTTCTCACTTCCATAGATCCGCGGCTTGCAGGCCTGCGTCAACGCCTCTACACTGATACCGTCACCGCGGATACGCCAACGGGAACCATCTCGAAGGCATGGGCGGACACACTCGGCCGGCCGCGCGACGTCGTGATTGGCGGAAGTGCCTTTGATTGCCACTTCGGCGCGGTCGGCGCAAGCATCAAGGAAGGATGCATGGTGAAGGTCATAGGAACCTCCACTTGCGACATCGTGGTCTCTTCCGATGTCCAGAAGTGCGTCCGTGGAATCTGCGGACAGGTCGATGGTTCCGTCGTGCCTGGCATGACAGGTCTAGAGGCAGGGCAATCCGCCTTCGGAGATATCTACGCATGGTTCAAGAGTTTCCTCTCGTACGGCGGCGATGTTGAACTCGCAAGACTTGAAAAAGACGCCGCATTGCTTGCGCCGCAGGAAAGCGGCGTGATGGCTCTGGATTGGTTGAATGCACGACGCACTCCAGACGCGAATCCATTCCTGCGCGGAGCCATCTTCGGTCTGAATCTGGGCACCACCGCGCCTATGGTCTATCGAGCGCTGATCGAAAGCACAGCCTTCGGCGCAAAGCGCATCGCTGAACGCTTCCAGACAGAGGGCATCACCACTACGGAAGTCTCTGCCATCGGCGGAATCGCACGCAAATCGCCGCTCGTCATGCAGATTCTGGCGGACGTGATGAACGTGCCGATCCGTGTTGTCGCAACCGACCAGGCTTGCGCATTGGGCGCCGCCATGTTCGCAGCCGTCGCTGCATTCATATACTAAGATGTCCACCAGGCCAGGACCGCAATGGACGCGGGATACGACAGAATCTTCCAGCCCAACGCAGAAAGCGCTGCCATCTACGCAAAAATGTATCAGCATTATATTGACTATGCAGAAATGGTCGAAACTGATACGATGAAATCACGCAAGTGATTTTTGTACAGTATCGGCATGACTGAAACCACTGACTTTCTTAAGGAGCAAGACTATGCAGACAAATGAAAAGACTAGAGTCCTCGTTGTCGGATTCGGTTTCATGGGGCAGACGCATGCCGCAAATCTGCTCAAACTGCCAGATGCACAGCTGGTAGGAATAGTGGACCTAGAGAATCCCGCCGACAGAATCCGTCACCGCGGCGGCAATATCGCCACCGTGCAGTTTGACATAGAACAGCTTGGATCCATACCATGGTATCAGGATCTCACAAAGGCACTTGGTGAACTCAGACCGGATGCCGCCGTGATCGCTCTGCCAACATCCCTCCACCAGACGCCTTCAGAGCAGTGCCTCAGCGCAGGATGCAACGTATTCTGCGAGAAGCCATTCGCGGTAACCGTGGAGGAATGCGACAGCGTCTGCAACTGCTCAGAACGCAAAGGCAAGCTGATTGCCATAGGATATGTGGTGCGCTTTTCAGGCGAACACGTCTATCTCTACGACACTGTCAAATCCGGCAGACTAGGCAGACTTGAGTATCTCGCATCAACGCGTTTCGCAGGCCGCCCCGATTGGGGGTTCTGGAAGACAGATTCCGTCTATGCCAAGCAGAACGCAACGCTTTTCGATATGCTTTGCCACGATCTGGATTTCACACGGCATCTGCTTGGTGCGCCAAATACCGTTCTCGGCGCAGTGTGCGGCGCGGAACAGGTTGCCGTACTCGACTATGGTGACACGCAGGTCAAATGCGAAGCAGGATTCATCAATCCGTCTAGCTTCCCGTTCAATCAAGGCTACATGGCATGTTTCGAGAAGGGAACCATAGTCAGCCATAGCATGGGAAGCTGCATTGAATACAATGCCGACGGAACTCTTGAAAAGTCCTTTCCAGAGGATCCCTACATGGCAGAAATCCGTGCATTCATCGACGCATGCCGCACTGGATGCACATCAAGACTCTGTCTCGGACGCGAAGCTCTGGAAACAACACGCTGCTGCGTGGGTTTGCAAAAGCAGGCTCGCCCGCAATAGCATCTAAAAACATCTTGGAAGGAGAGAAAAACAATGCAACTGTGCATGATGACCGTAATGATGGCAAATTACGCCGTCGAGGATATTGTCAAGACCGCTGTCGAATGCAGAATGCCCGCCATCGACTGGATTTCATGCCATGGCAAGGACCCGAAATATCTGAAAAGACTCTGCGACGACGCAGGACTCGTGATAGCAGCGCATACGATCTTCTCGCAGGAGGCATTGACCACAGGCGTCCAGCCGCGCGAATGCTTCCTGCGCTCGCTGGCAGATGCAGTGGCGCTTGGCACACACACCATGATGGTGCCGCCCTTCCCTGACGACAGCATCGCCGATCTGTCAGAAGCACGCAAGCGCTGGATCGACTTCTACGCATGGGCCGCCCCTATCGGCAAAGCCGCAGGCGTTCAGATCACATGCGAACCCACGGGTTTCATTAACAGCCCTATCACTTCAGCCGACGAAATCAGAGAGACACTAGATGCAGTGCCCGACCTCAAATTGACTTTCGACGTCGGAAACATGGCTACCGCAGACATGGATCTCGTCGGCGGCTATCAGAAACTCAAGGACGCCATCGTCCACTTCCATCTCAAGGACTGGACAATCACCGACCAGCCAACCGCGATCTCAGACTTGAAGCGCACTGGAAAGCATTTCGCCAATGCCATCATCAACCGTGGCGCTCTTGCTCTGCGCAACTGGTGGATCAATGTTGATCCTGCGCAGAAGAATCTATATGTGAATCTTGAGACATCTGATCCGCAGAACGTCATCCCACCCCACGAACTTATGAAAATGCTCTCAGACGAACTGCGAAACTGGTAATTAGCGTCTGGTGATTTATTGGCTATTCTGATTCTTTGCGCCTTCCAGGGCGCGGCTGTGGATTCTATCGGCAACGCGCCCCAGGGTTGCGCACGCCTTCAGCGTGCTTACCCTGGGCTACCAT
>JAKSPA010000289.1 GCA_024405235.1 Lentisphaeria bacterium | reverse complement strand
GCCCGGGGGGGAGGCGCTCGGGACGATCCGCACGGAGAGCCTCTTCTTGGGCGCTGGGAACCGCTTCTTTCGCAGATTCCCGCTGAAACACCAGTGGTTTCATTCCACTTCTACGGCAACCTGGACGATCTGCAGAAGATGGATGTGGTCCTTAAGGCCTCCGATTCTGATGAAATCGTCGTTCAGCCTTTGCAGAATGAAATCAACACTCTGACTCTTCCCAAAGGAGCGAAGGAGGGAACGCTGACAGTCGCCATCCGCAACCGGAAGAGCGGCGAAGAGCTTTACACAAAAAAACATCCCTACGCCGTCATCGATATTCCCGCCGTTGATTGCAGTAGCCACAAGCGCCTCAACAACCTCTGCACGGAACTTCTCAACCAATCTCTTGAAGCATCTTCCGATGCGCAGACCGTCGCATTTTCCCATCCGCGTCATGGATGGATCTACATCGCCGTTCAAGGCACGGAAACACAGGATGTCAAAATCGTGATGGACGGCGCGCTCTCCGTGCTTGATGGAGATTCTCTGAATCACGAGAGCTTCCGCGAAGTGTCCATGGGCGAACATACGCTCTCAGTCCAGAACGCCTCGAACGGCGACCGTCTGGTGGTAAGGGCAATTGCAGAGACGCTGAACTACTGCCCTGGCGTCAACAGCATCCTTGCCGAAAATCCGCCATTCGATTGGAATTTCCAAGTGAAATACGGCCTTCCAGCCATTACGACGCAGAACGGCGGCAGCATTCCAGCGGAAAAACTGGAATGGTTCCATCGTCAGGGCTACCATTGGGTCGCCAACCAGATGAGCACGAATCTTGGGAGCGACAATGAGCTGACAGACCGTTTGAACACAAGCGCTGGAATGCATGAGAAACAATACGACGGCGTCACATGCGACGAACAGTTCTTCTTCCAGCCCGCCATGCTCCAGCGCTATGCGCGAGGCCTGCACGGCTACACCAATCCCAACAACCGAATGATCTACACATGGATAGTTGGCAAGCCTGCGACTGCAGGAATCGACCAGGACTTTATTTCCGAATGCCTGAACGCATGCGGCGGCCGTGGCAAACTGATTCTTGAGGCATACTGCCGTTCTGGAGAAACGGAGGCCGACGCACAGGAAATCATCGACGACAAGATTGTCAACAATGTTGCAAAGATCAAGCAGGCCTTCCCGAACGTGCTGCCTAATTTGGGCGTCATTCTCGGCAATTTCAACCAGATACCGATTCTTTCGCTGCATCATCATCCCGCCATCGACATGAAATATTTCCTTGATCTCCAATTCAACCGCGTGGCCAACGATCCGCTCTTCGACGGCCTCGGCTGCGTCGGCTATTGGGGAAGCTACTACGCCGACCATGAATTCCACCGTTGGTCATACATGCTTCTACGGCACTATATCGTGGAGGGCAAAACCACAATGCTCTCCGACGAATTCGGTTTCAGCTACACTCCGAACCATGTGCTCAACGGCGACTTCAAGAACGGCTTTGATGGATGGCAGAAGAACGGCAATGTATCTCTTGAGACCATCGGCAACTATGCAAGCACATGCCAGAACCGCTGGGGCGGAAACAACGCAGCAGGCGACACGATGGCGGTCTTCTCCAAACGCGGCGATGAAATCAGCACGCTGACGCAAAGCGCGAAGAATCTTGTGCCTGGCAAGGCATACTTGCTGCAGTTCGCCACTTGTGACGTCGATCGCATCAAGGAACGCGATTCCTCCGCAGGCAATTACGGAATTCGTGCTACTCTCGGCGATGGTGCGGAAATCCGCAACGATCTCTCATGGCAATACATAGACAGACGTGGAGAAGAAGGACGCTACAACCATAACAACGGTGTTGCGAGAATCAACCTCCACCATATCGTCTTCATCGCCACGAAGGAGGAAGTCGAAATCACATTGGACAACCATCTGGCCAAGGCTGGCGAAAATCTCTGCGTCAACTTCTTCGCAGTCACCCCTTTCCTGCTGGAAAAATAATCTACAAACATGCCTACGGCACTGTATTCCGTTGCCGTAGGCAAACTGCTCTGTCGGCGTCGTTTTTCAAAGAAACGTCGCAGAAATGGCCAATTTAGGCCTGTTTGGGCCTTAAGGTATAAATATACCATAAAGGGGGGTGACATAGCGCCAGGGCCACCAGAATCGCTGTGGCGC
>JAKSPA010000288.1 GCA_024405235.1 Lentisphaeria bacterium | reverse complement strand
AGTTTGATGTCCTGCGGCACGAGATAGTCGCGTTTCTGGCCGATGCTCTGGATTTGGGAGGCGGTCAGTTGGAACGCTCCGAGCGCGACGCTGGATGCGTAGATGTTTTTTTCAGGAACTGGATTGACGACGGGATTGTCATGTCCCTCTTCTTTGAATGAAGAAGAATCAACGATGGATTTCATCCATGCCTTTGAGTATGTATAGACCGTTGTGGTTTCAACGCTTCCGCCGAGTTTCTTTTCCTGTTTCGATTCGGATTCTTCGACCCACTGATACATTTCCACGATGCGTTCGAGTTGGATTCCCTTTGGAATCGTGATGCCGAAATCGGAATCGACAAGATCCGCAAAGACCTCTGTCTTTCCCGTTGTATGAATGAGTTTGCCGTCATTTGCTGCATCGACAATGTCTGACTGGACTGGAATGACCGCTTTGCCGCCTTCGTTCAGTGCCTTTGCGCGTTTGACCGTGCGGCCTTCATTCCACCACAGCAGTACGATTCCAATAACGATTGCGATGATTCCTGACAGAATCCCTTTGAAGGCGCCACCGATTCGGGAACCGTAGCCCTGTTTGGTTGTGACTGTTACTGCCATTTTGTTCTTTCCTTTTGTTTCTTGCTTTTCTTCTAGCATGGCAGCGAACCGTTCGATGCTTCAGCGATCATTGGTTGAATAGCTGAATTCCTATCGCTAAGAATGCTGCTAGAATAGTGGCGTTGTTGTGTTTGTTGTCTTTTGTTGTTATTGGAAATCTGGGTATTCTTCACGCATGTTTTTCTGCAGTTCCTGCGCCGTGCGTTTGTCTCCAAGGCGTTCTTTTGCCTGTGCTGCGACTTGATAGCACTTCGGTGCATAGACAGGATGTTTCCCAAGAATGAATCCCTGCGAGGCGATATTGAAGGCGGATTTGTAGTCTCCCGCTGCGAGATATGCTTGCGCGAGCGCCCATCTGGCGCGTGGCAGAGTGTCTTGGGAGGCAGTCTTGTCGGTGCCTTCCAGAGTCTGCTTCGCGTAGACGATTGCTATGTCCGGATGGTTCTCCATGATGGCGATTTCAGCGAGAAGAGCGGCGCAGTCGCTATTAGGTGTCAGTCCTCTTCGCGTCCTGTCCTCTTCTACTGATTTTAGGATTTCCTTTGCGCGAGGAAGATTTTCAGCCTTTGCTTCCGCTTCTGCCAGCATAAACGAGTAGAAGTCTCGTTTGGCAGGCGTCAGCGAAGAATTCGCAAGAATGATTCCGTATGCGGTTCGGACATTTTCGAAATCGGAAGACTCGCAGCGTTCTTTGGCGATTGCGAAAAGCAGCGCTTCGGAGAGATTCGGGCGGGGCGAAAGCGAGAATAGTTCATTTATGAAAGGCGCCGCTTCCGCATGGCGTTGCGTATAGAAGAGCAACGTGACGAGATCTGGAATCAATTCGTTTCTGAGGGCCTTTGAAATATCTGGATGTCCGAGGGCCTTGAGATAGTCGTCGGCGGTCTGGCTGTAGCGTTTGAAGCTGCGGTTGATTTTCGCTCTGGCGACCAGCCAGTCCGGTTGTTGCGCCGGTGTGGTTTTCTCCAGAATTTCGCCGATTGCGGCGATTGCGACGTCGTATTTCGACGCATTGACGGCGAACTGGTATTTAAGCTTGAGCAGTGTAAGAAGTTCTTCATCGTCAAGGGCCGAATTGCACAATGCCGAGACGAGTGCGAGTCCACGCGGGTCGTCTTTGAGCCGGAAGAGCGGCGTCAGCGCTGTTTTCTGCAAGTCGCGTTTCGTTGCATAATCCTTCTGTTCAGTGGTTTCCGGCGCTTTGTCAGCCAGTTCAAGGAAGAGTTTTGCGGACGCGTCGTAGTCACCGACTTTATCAAGTAGAGATGCCAGAACTCTTCCGACGGTTTGGAATTTCACTGGATTTCCTGCTGCGAGCATAGGAAGCAGTTCGCGATAGTCGGCGATGGCTTCCTGATAATTTCCAGAACGCATTTCCGCATTGGCGGTGCGTTGCAGAACCTCAAGAGAATCCAAAGCTGCGGGATACTCATCGCGATAGCGTCTGGCAAGCGAAATCAGTTTTTCGTCTTCATGCAGTCCGTCGAGAGCGATGATGGCCGTCTGCATGGCCTTCTGCCGCATCGGAGTGTTCATGGCGCTGTTGTCGATGAGTCCGTCAAGGATCGGCAGTGCATCGCTGTAGTGTTCGGTGGCGACGTATGCCTGTGCTGCAAGCCAAAGCAGTTCTTTGTCGGATTTGGAAATTTTGCCTGTTTGGGAATACATTT
>JAKSPA010000287.1 GCA_024405235.1 Lentisphaeria bacterium | reverse complement strand
ACGCCGTCCTCAAGTACCGCCCCTGGCTGGAGGCGTGGCAGAAGGAACGCCGCATGGCGCATTCTCTCCCAGAAGCGGATTCGTCGGCGGAAGAAGGCGATGGCGCTGAGGCGGAAAGTGACTCCGACAATCAGATTTTCTATGAAAGCCCAAATGACAAGAATTAGCGGCTGCGTGCTTCTATGCATCCTGGCGCTGGCGGGCGTCTCCTGCAGGAGTCTGAAGACAACGAATGCAGAGGTTAAGCCTGCAATCCCGCTTCCGGAATTCGCTGACGAAGAGCTGCAGGCTTATCTCTCGAAACTTGCGCTGGACGAAATTTTCGTCGAGCGAATGGTCATGAAAGAGCCTCCCGCAGGCGAATTGCTTCCCTCAAGCCGAAAGTTCGGCGTGCGGAATGATACAAGCGAACTGCCTCAGGCGCATGGAAAAGTGCTGGCGGATTTGGCGGAAGCTTCTTCCGACAGCGGGATGAAGCAAGTGGCTGCAGCGCTTCTGCAGCAGGAACTTATTCTTCAGATAATCTACATGGCTTCATATCCAATGAAGCTTCAGGCTATAGACGATAAACATGGACTTGTGCTCGCCAATGCAGGCGTGACGCTCAGAGAATTCCGCGAGAGGCATTCCGAACTGCCTGGCGTGCTTGCCGAACGCGTGCTGGAAGAGCTTTCTCCGTGGCTGGACATATTTCCTGAATGGACCGTCTTGTTCAGTCTTGATGTCGTCACGATGAAGACTGATTCGCCTGAGTCGCCTCAGGAAGGACAGCCGACGCTATACGGAAATTTCGTGAGGAATCCAGACATGAATACAGACGATTCCGAAAATGCAGCGGAAGAGCGGCGCTGGTTCCACTGGATGTTCGGCGGCAAGACGGGATTCATGAAGACGGCGCTTTATTTGCCTGAGTTGCCAGAAGGCACGGAAGTCTTGCTGAACGATGAAAAATGCGAACTCAACGTCGGTGAACCGACTCTTGTCGAACTTGAGGACTGCGGCGCGGGCGGCGAAGAGGATCTGATCGCTCATATTGCGTTGCGTTTCCCCGATGATCAGAAGGATTTCAGGGCGAAATTCCCAATAGTGCTTGTCGGTTTGCTGCAAGAGACAGAAGAATGAAAACATTCCATGAGTGCGGTCTGCTGTTGCTTTCGCTTTTTGCCGCAGTTTTGCTCTGTTGCGAAATTTTATTCAGTTGCGGAAAGAAAGCGCCTTTCGATGATAAAAGCGACGCAATGGACAATGATGAGTTGTCCGAACAGATCGTGCGCTGCCGTTCGTCAGTGGACGGAACGCCTTTGGAGTGCACATTGCACTTTCCCGAAGATTATGATTTTGCACATCCGAGGCCGCTGATTGTCGTGCTGCCAGAGATGGAACTGCCTGGCAAATGGCGTGCGGGACAGGCGCTCGTCGCAAGACTTGCGAGTTCACGTCCGAATGGATGTCCGTATTGGCTGCTTCACGAAGACGTTCGCAACGCAATAGATTATCTTTGCGACAACTTTCCAGTGACGAGAAACCAAATATATCTTGCGGCCAATGGCATTGACGAATGCCGATTCGCCTGCATGAATGCACAGCGCTTCGCGGGAATCTATCTGCAGCTGGAAGAGACCGCTTTCGACAAATGGGAGGAGCTCCCTTTGAAGAATCTGCTCAACGTTCCTCTGTTCCTCCAGAATGACAATTTCTCGCCGGTGGCGACTGAATTGCAGCAGCGCCTTCAAAGAGCGGGAGCGCGTTATCTGAACGCGCCGGAATTCCTTTTGGCATCAACGCCGGCGAACGGCATCGTGCAGGCGTTCGCATGGCTTTCGGCGCAGAAGCCGTCCAGAGAGAGGATTGCATGGGAGGGCAGTCGCGCGATGCCGCGTGATTCGTGGTGGATTCGTGCCGATTCGATACGCGAGGGTGGTCAAATGGGCACGATAACCGCAAAATATGATCGCGATTCAAGGCGCATATACATATATACAAAGGGGATGGATGCTTTGTCGGTGGATACTGGCTGGGAAGGATTCGACGGATCGCAGGCGATAGATGTCGAAATAGACGGATGCATTTTCGCAATTCCATGTTCCAGAGGATGGGTGCGCATCGCAAAGGATTCCGATGGAATGTGGGATGCCGCTTCGCTGAAACCAAATGCCGCAGTGCGGACGGATTACCGCATGCATGGATTGCGTGCAGTGATGACGCGCCGCGTCCTTCTTGTCTATGGCAGCGTGAATGACGAACGCGCGGAGGCATGGAAGGCGTCCGCGATTGAATTCGCCGACGCGTGG
>JAKSPA010000286.1 GCA_024405235.1 Lentisphaeria bacterium | reverse complement strand
TTCCCGCAGTGGATGGCGTCACTTTGGAATTGAAGAAGGGCGAAATGCTCGCGCTTCTTGGCGAATCAGGCTCTGGCAAGAGCATGACAGCGCTGTCGATTCTTGGCCTTCTACCGCGTCCTGCAGGAAGAATCACGGATGGTCACGCATGGTATGAAGGCAAGGACATATATCATATTTCGGAAGCGGAACTGCGTGAACTGCGCGGACATAAGATCGCAATGATCTTTCAGGAACCCATGACCGCCTTGAATCCCGTGCTCACCATCGGTGAACAAATCCGAGAGGTTCTGGAGACGCATTTCGCAATGAAACGCGATCAGGCGGACAAACGGGCCGCCGAACTGCTTCGCGAAGTCGAAATTCCAGAACCCGAAAAGCGTCTGCATTCATATCCGCACGAACTTTCGGGCGGCCTCCGCCAGAGAGTGATGATTGCCATGGCTCTGGCCGGCGATCCGGAAATACTCATTGCGGACGAACCCACGACGGCATTGGACGTGACTGTGCAGGCGCAGATCATGTCGCTGCTGACCAATCTGCAGAAGCGCCACGGCACCACCGTGCTTCTCATCACGCACAATCTCGCGCTGGCAGCTCAGGGCGCGCAGCGCTGCGCGGTCATGTATGCAGGCGAATTGGTGGAATTCGGCGAAACGCAGGAACTGTTCAAAGCCCCAGCACATCCTTATACACGACTGCTACTACAGGCTCTGCCGCGCGCTGACGCCCGCGGAGATGCTCTGGAAACCATAGACGGAATGGTCCCGCGGGACTGGAGCGGCATCGTCGGTTGCAGATTCGCAGAGCGCTGTCCCTACGCGAACGATGATTGCAGGAAGCGCAAAGCGGCGTGGTCGGACATTTCGGAAACCCACAAATGCAAATGCCACCGTCCTCTTGAATCTGCGTCTCAGAGCGTCGCAGAGCATTCTCCGCACCAAAACGCCGCCGCGCAGGAAGGCCACTTGACGCCGCTTCTCGACGTTCGCGACTTGAAGGTCTGGTTCCCTGTCCGCCAAGGCTGGCTTCACAGAAAGGTCGGCGATCTGAAGGCGGTCGACGGCGTATCGCTTGACATCCGCGCAGGCGAAACGCTTGCCCTCGTCGGCGAATCCGGATGCGGCAAGAGCACCGTCGGCAAAGCGCTGATCCGCCTCGTCGAAACCACAGGCGGCGAAGTGCTGCTTGACGGCAAAGTGCCAGACGAGAGGCTCCTGCGACAAACCGTCCAGATGATCTTTCAGGACCCCTATTCGTCTCTTGATCCAAGACTCATGGTCGGAGAATCCATCGGCGAAGCCCTTGATCTCAGACACGCAAACGACACGCAGGCAGAACGCCGCCGCCGCATCGAAGAGCTCTTGAGCAAAGTCGGTCTCGCGCCAGAAGACCGCCTGAGATATCCGCATCAGTTTTCAGGAGGACAGCGCCAGAGAATCGGCCTCGCGCGCGCTTTGGCGGCCGAACCGCGGCTAATCGTCTGCGACGAATGCACCAGTGCGCTCGATGTGTCCATTCAGGCGCAGATTCTGAATCTAATGAAGGAGATCCAGCGCGAACTCGGCGTTGCCTATCTCTTCATCACTCACGATCTGAGCGTGGTCGGCTATCTTGCGGATCGTGTTGCCGTAATGTATCTCGGACGTCTTGTGGAAGAAGCTCCAGCACAGGAGCTCTTCAAGAATCCACGGCATCCATACACCCAGGCGCTTCTTGCAGCCGCGCCACGTCTTGAGGAAGCCCCCGACGGCGGCCTCATGGCCTCGCCTCCTGGCAAACCACTCCAGGGCGACGTCCCTTCGCCGCTTGCACCACCTGCAGGCTGCCCATTCCATCCGCGCTGCCCCAAAGCCACGGCCGAATGCGCGACAAGCATCCCTGAATGGCGAAACGTCTCTCCAGAACATAAAATCCGCTGTCATCTGAAAGGATAGCGTCTCCGAAAAACTTTAAACAGAAGGCTGCGCGCAATCCATCGCCGTCTGAACCGCCTCGTCTAGCGCATTTCATCTACCATAATACAAGATGATCACATACGAAATTCCAGAAACGCACGGCATTTCCTCCGCCGCTCTTCTCAAATTCATAAACGCTATCGACAAACTGGAATACCTCCACGGAATCACGATTTTCCGTCATGGTAAGATTGTTTGAGTATTTTCACGCTTGAGAGCCACCGATTTCACGCTTGAGAGCCACCACGTTTTTATCATGCTTGAGAGCATACCATATACTAAATAGTGTCTGCTGAATAATTCATACTCTATTGATCCCAAACAATATGCACTAAAATAATCTT
>JAKSPA010000285.1 GCA_024405235.1 Lentisphaeria bacterium | reverse complement strand
ACGGCAAGAACTGCATCGTGAACACGCGTTTCGTTCCCGCAGGCGATTTCGCGCTGTTGGCAAGAGCGTACAAGACTCCAGTGGCGCAGAAACAGGAGAAGATATACACGGCGCTGAAGCTCGGCAACGCATGGAAGCTTCGCAACTGCACGGAAAATCTCCTGACGATGGACCACTGCCGCTGCGAAGTCGAAGGGAAGGAGCTCTTCGCCAAGGAGTATGTCCTCACCATAAACGACGCGCTGCTCGCCATAGAGAAGGAGAACCTCCCTGTCGCGTTGGAATTCACCTTCCAGGCCGATGCGAATTTCGATGCATCGAAACCGCTTACGCTTCTCGTGGAACGTCCTGAACGAATGAAGATTTCCGTCAACGGCACGGCAGTCAGCAACAAGCCGAATGGCTTCTTTGCCGATCCCGCATTCGAGCGCATCGACATCACAGGAACCGTCCGCCAAGGCAAGAACACAATCCGTCTTGAAACTAACTACCACCAGTTCCAGCAGACCTTCGATTGCCTCAGAGCCGCAAAAATCTTCGAGTCCGAAAGAAACAAACTCTCGCTGGACAGCGAAATCGAAGCGATCTATCTCGCAGGCGATTTCGGCGTAAAGACACCAGGCGAATTCACACAGTTGTCCGATGACTCGAGCCGCTATTCCGGCGAATTCATTCTCACAAGCCGCCCTGCGGAAGTGGCAGGCGACCATCTTGAGGAAAGCGGCCTGCCGTTCTTCGCAGGCGAAGCCACGATTGCACAGACTCTCACGCTTACGAAAGAAGAGGCCGCGTCGCCGAAGGAACTGCGCATCGACATGTTCTACGGCAACGTGCTTATCTGCAAGATAAACGGCACGGAAATAGGCACGCTTACGCGTCCAGACTACTGCCTGCAGATACCAGAAGGCCTTCTAAAGGCGGGCGACAACGATCTCGAACTCACCATCGTCACCTCTCTCCGAAACATGCTCGGACCGCATCATTTGGAAGAAGGCGACAGCCATGCGGTCAGCCCGACGAGTTTCTACAAGACTCCAAACGGCCCCTTCACGTCGCATGGTGCATTCCCATGGAATGACGGATACTGCTTCGTAAGACACGGAATCAGATAAAATTCCACGATGGAAACACAGGAAGCACCAAGATTCTACGATCGCGCCACTGGACAAATCCGCACGGAAGAGGTCCTTGGCGACAAATGGCTCCGTCTTGCATACTGCTCGCCGATTCGCGGACTGCTGCAGTGGCCGCTGTTTTCATGCGGCCTCTTTTCGCAGGCAATGGGATGGTATCTGAACAGAAAGGCATCCGTCAGCAGAATCGCCCCAACCGTAAAGCAACTCGGCATTGATTTGAACGAAGCGATAGTTCCGCAGGATGGCTTTTCGTCGTTCAATGACTTCTTCGCGCGCGAACTCAAACCAGAAGCACGGCCGCTTCCAGCGAACACCAACGCGCTGCTTTCGCCGGCGGACTGCCGCATCACAGTCTATCCTGAACTGACGGCTGGACTGGTCGTGCCCGTCAAAGGAACGCCATACGGCATCGGCGACTTGCTTGGCATACAAGGCAACCGCTATGCAAGAAGATTCGACGGCGGAAGCCTCATCGTCTGCCGCCTCTGTCCTGCCGACTATCATAGATATCATTTCATCGACGACGGCATACAGGAAGACTATTGGGTGCTGCGCGGCAAATACCATTCGGTCAATCCGATAGCGCTGACACGCGGCTACAAAGTCTTCACGGAAAATCTACGCACCGTCAGGATTCTGCGCTTCAAGCGCGGAGCCCTCGCTGCAATGTTTGCCGTAGGCGCATTCGGCGTGGCATCAATACATGACTACGCAGATGAAAAGGAGATGGAATTCTTCCGCGGAAACCAGGCGGGATTCTTCACATTCGGCGGTTCGACTGTCATCATGGCCTTCGAACCGGGCAAGATAAAATTCGACCAAGACATTCTTGAACACAGCGTCCAGGGCATCGAAACTCTCGTCAAGGCCAATTCCAGCATCGGAGAGTGGCTCTGAAAATCGACATTTCAAATCCTCATACTAATTCCTCAGATAATCAACCAACCAGCAAACCATGACACAGATTTACCTCTACAGCCAGATCGACAGCGGAATCCTGCTCGCCGAAGCCTCCGAAGAACTCAAGAACATCCGCATCGTCACAATGGACGGAGCCGATGTGCAGGCCCCCGTCATCTCACAGGAGACGCTGGAGGGCGGCATCGGGCGCGCACGCATCGATGCAAGCGAGCGCTTCTGCTGGTCTCCAGACACCGCTGTTCTCTAT
>JAKSPA010000284.1 GCA_024405235.1 Lentisphaeria bacterium | reverse complement strand
CCCAGAAACTCCAGAACCCACGCGTGGTAGATTCCCAACTCCTTCGTATAGTATCCATTGTAGTGGTTTGGCTCGCCAGTCGATGCCTTGAAATCGGCCTCGTATGTATCGCAGAACCGAACGGCGCTCATGATCCCTGCAAGAGCGTAGGCCCCTAGTGAACCAATGCGCCCGCTTCCTTCACTGGCGGCGAGGCACTCCGTGATTTCGTCAAACAGCGCCAGAGGCGGATTCCATGATACAAGATTGCTTGCGCACAGCGCGCCGGAAATGCCTGCGTCAGAGGAGAGCGTCTCGAAATATGACTGCCCAAGCGATTTACCGATTTTGTTCGAGCAGATGTAATCGTATGAAGTCGCGTGATCCAAATTTCCTGTGTCGCAGACTGGCGCGATCACGAACGGAAGCATCCCGCAATTCTCAAGATTCTTTGCTTCATACGAACTGAATTGAGTCGTGTCATAGTAGGGGCAGGCGCCATGGCCAAGATACATCGCCAAAGCGGCGCCGTCGTTTATTGCCGTGGCGACTTCTTCGCCTTTCTTTAAAAGTTGTCCGAGGCTCTTTTCAAAGAACTCCGTGCCGTCGGACATGATTTCGACTGCTTCCAGTTCCTGCCGTTTGAGAAGAAGATGCTCATAATCCTTCATAGGCGCGTAGGGCCATTTCTTGGCTGATTGGCTCGAACCAATGTATATGCCACGTGAATTCCACGATACGTCGCTGAATTCGCCGCGTTCGTAGTCCATCATTCGCTGGAAATAGTTTTCGGCAAAGGCGATGGAACTGACTGGAACACGGCCAATTATGACGTCCATGTAGCTGAAATCGTCCTCGCCTGCCAGCAAGGCGTACGGAGAATCGGATGCAATGAACTGGTGGTCTCCTGCAACAATCTCCGAAGGGAGTCTTTTAGAGGAATGCTGATAGGGAGGAATGACGCCGTAGTCGCCCAATAGCATAAGATGGCTGATGCCTTCTGTCGTGTATGCGTTTGAAATCCATTCGCGGATTTCCGCGCTGCTCTCGCCTGTTTCGGACGGATAGCTTCCCAGAAGCACTTTCCAGCCATTCTTGCGCTTCCAGTCAAAATAGGAATTCAGCAGAACATTCTCACGCCATTCGTCCGGCAGCACAATCGCAAAGGTGCCGACTTCCATCGTCGAGGCGTTTCTGAACGAATCGCTGTTGACAAAATGGCGTGACTGCAATTGCGCGAAATCGCTGACGGCATCACGCACGGCCGCCGTGGCGCCCTTTGTCTTCAGTATTATCGTTCCCTTTGTCAATGTGCGGACGGATGCCGTCGCGTCATCGTATTGGAATGGCGAAACCTGAACGCCCTGCCCCTGTATGCCGCGAATCTGATAGGTGTTTGACGCAACTTCAAGAGTCTTTGGCGGAAATACCGCGCCTGCGCCATAGACAGCCGAAGATGGATGCGTTTCCGCAAGCGTTTCCTGCCCCTGCACAATCGGACCGACGGCTGGAACAGGCACCGTGTTCTCCAGAATTCGATACTCGCCGTTTACTAGAAGCGCTTCGACGATTTCGCCTGGAATGCAGCCGTATTCCAAACGATACGACGGCACGGCTGGCAAACCGCGCCAATTGAGATTGTCCGCGTCGGCCGTGTCGATTAACTGCCATGTCCTTCCCTTCTCGTCTGTGACGTCTTCAATTGTGTATTCTGGAAGCGTGAACTCTATCACCGTCTCTTCAGGAGTGGACGAAATCACGCAGAAGGTCCTGTTCACATCGCCGTCGCCTGAATTTGCGGCGGTTCCAGCGGCAATGACACTCTCCGCCATTTCTTCGGCAACGGGACCGCAAGCACTTTCGACGACAGCATTTGAGACGTCCCGCAGTCTGTAGTCTGCGGAAAGTCCTGCGAATCGTTTGCCGAACTGGAAGAAAAACGCCAGCACGACGAATAGCAAAACTACGATGAATATCTTTTTGCGCATGACACTAACATAATGCTTGTTTCAATCTTCTTGTCAAAAAGAAATTGAAATCCGCGACTTTTGCTATATAGTATATGCACATCCCAATTGCCGGAGTGGCGGAATGGCAGACGCACTAGACTCAAAATCTGGCACACGCAAGTGTATGTGGGTTCGACTCCCACCTCCGGTACCAATTTCCTACGTAAAAATACCTCGATGTGCCGTTTTCGTGCCGTTCGAGGATTTTTTTTTGCCTTCAGCGACTATATTTGTGCAACGCTATGTTCCCCAAGAGGGTAGGAATTAAACCGCATTGGGCGCAGCACAATGCGGCAGTACGGGCGTTCACGCCGCCCTCTTAG
>JAKSPA010000283.1 GCA_024405235.1 Lentisphaeria bacterium | reverse complement strand
AGCGGCTTCCTGAAACGCATTCATGAAGTAGTCTCGAAAGCTTTCAACTGGATTGTCTATTTCTTTCTCCACGGCTCAACGACAGTCGGCTGGAACTAGAAAAACGACTCCCTTGCCTGCTGCTTGATTTCGGCAGAAGCAGTGAACGGAATGCGCGTCGTATATCCTGCACGGGCGGCGACGATCTGCTTTGTGGGCCACTCGTAGAGCGAAGCATTCCACTGGGAGACGGTGTCGTTGTAGAGCGTGCGCGCCGCGGTGATTTCCTTCTGGAGATAGCTGTTCTGCTGCATCGCGTCTGCGATCGCCTGATGCGCCTTCAGTTCGGGATAGGCCTCCACCTGCGGGAAAAGACGGCCGAAGACCTTGTCGATGTTCTGCGCGAGTTCGTTGCGTGCTTCGTCGCTCATATTCGCGCCGCCGCGCAGCGCGGCAACGTTCTTCATGACATCCTTGTCAAGATCGATGGCCTTCGCGACGAGTCCGGCCACATTCTGCAGAATGACGACGCGCTGTTCGAGATAGTTGTCAATCTGAGATGCGTCGGCCTGAAGTTTCTGCTGGAGCTTGCGGAAGTAGTTTTTCGCTCCGATTTTCATGAAGAGGAAAATGAGTCCTGGAATGATGAGGCAGAGCCACAGGAAGATTTCAAAGAGCGTGGAGCCGAAACCGACGGTCACAGGCAGCTGCTTTTCAATCACATTGATATCACGTCCCTGAGTATTGACAGGGCCCGTCAATTCATCCAATTCGTTTGCCATTTTTTCTCCTGTTTGTTTGGGATTAGATTTTCAAAAAAAAGGTGCAATCAATTTAATGCAAGATTCTACGATTGCATTGGCGTATTGCTTATAACCGCCTGCACTGAACTGATATTTACAGTCTTGCCCGACAACGCGCCGAGAGCGGTTTTCAGAAGACGCAGATTCTCCGCAGAGAGTCCTGCCGCGAGAAGTCGTGAAGCGTATGAAGACGGCTGGTTTTCGTTCATCCATCGTTCCAGAACCGACGGCGGCAGCAATTGCGTTCTGTGAGCCTCCAGAATCTGTTCGTTCAGCGTTCCGAATCCGGCCTTGAGCGCCTCTGCCTTGAGTTCAGCCACGTCCCAACCGAGCAGAGGATCGTCCGCATTGGCGTAGATGCGTTCCTCCGCATTGAAAATCTCTTCGGGCAGCGCCATTTCCGACAACCTCGAAAGGCGCTGTCCACGGCGCGGAAGATTTTCCGCGAGCGCAATAGTGCCATTGTCGTCCAGCAAGTCATGAAGCACATTCCATGCGGTATCTCTGTTGGTCAGCCGCCCCATTGCATTTCTGCCGATTATGAAATCGAATTTCACATCGCCGTTTCCGGAAGCCTCCAAAAGCGCAGGAAGGTCGGCGATTTCGCCGACAAGCACCTGCGGCTGACGCAATTCAGGGAGGTTTCCAGCCTGTTCGAGAAGGACTCTTCGGGCGTCCTCGCTATGCACCAGCGCCCAGACGCCGCCTTCGGGAACCTGCCTGACCGCCTCCCATGTGAGCAGTCCCGAATCGGCCGTCAGATCCAGAATGCGTTCGTGACGCTGAAGTCTGCGTCTGCGGAAGAGTTCCGCACGCAAAGTCGCGAGGAATCCTGCAAGCGAATCCACGGCTCTGGCAAGCCACTGCTCCGTCGTCTTGCCGCTTGGTGAGAAGGTTAGTATTTCGGGCGGGGCGAGAAGATTTTCGGTTTCGCGCAATGCCGCCAGCTGCAGTTCGCGGCGTTCGCGAATCTGCTGCGCCAGAGTGCTTTCGTAGCCGAGTTCGCCTGGTTCGTAGAAGACGCGTCCCTGAAGCGACGACGGCAGATACTGCTGGGCGACCCAGTGGTTTCTGTACTCATGCGGATATTTGTATCCAACGCCATGTCCGAAGCCCTTTGCGTCGCGGCTTGCATCACGCAAGTGGTTCGGCACTTCGCCATCGCGTTCGTGCTCCACGAATTTCAGTGCGTCGAAGAAGCCAAGCACCGAATTGGATTTTGGAGCTGTCGCGCAATAGAGCGCGGCGTGCGCCAGCGGGAAATGCCCTTTTGGAAGGCTGACGCGATCAAATGATTCCGCGCACGCAGTCACGAATGGCAGTGCGTGAGGATCAGCCATTCCGATGTCCTCCGACGCGAAAATCAGCATCCGTCTGAAGATGAAGCGTGGGTCCTCTCCCGCATAGATCATTTTCGCCAGCCAATAGAATACGGCGTCTGGATCGCTTCCGCGCATTGATTTTATGAAAGCGGAAATCGTGTCGAAATGGTAGTCGCCCTCGCGATCATATAGCACCGCGCGATGCTGAATGGACTCCTCCGCGACAGCCAGCGTTAT
>JAKSPA010000282.1 GCA_024405235.1 Lentisphaeria bacterium | reverse complement strand
CAGCATCCATCATGATATTCTCAGAAGCCATGAAAGGCAATTCGGAGGCCAGGCGCTTCGCGATGACCTTCGGATAGACCACAAGGCCGTTGGAAACGTTCGCGAAGAGGTCCAGAATTCCATCGACAGCAAGGAACGCCTCTGCGACCGCAATGCGTTTGTTGGCCGAATCGTCCAGCGTTCTATCGAACCACTGAGTCGCTGCGGTGATGGCTGGATTCAGCGCATCGCAGATGACGAAACGCGCGATTGACGCGATGCGTTCGCTGCGCATCGGGTTGCGCTTGTATGCCATTGCGGATGAGCCGATCTGCGATTTTTCGAAGGGCTCTTCGACTTCCTTCAGGTGCTGGAGCAGGCGGATGTCGTTGGAGAATTTCGTCGCCGTCTGGGCGATTCCTGAAAGGACGTTCAGGATTCTCGCGTCGATCTTGCGTGCGTAGGTCTGTCCCGAAACAGCATAGCATCCGGAGAAGCCGAGCTTCTCAGCGATCATAGCATCGATTCGGCGGCACTTGTCGTGGTCGCCGTTGAACAGTTCAAGGAAGCTTGCCTGCGTGCCCGTCGTGCCTTTGCTTCCAAGAAGCTTCAGGCCGCCTGCGACGTAATCAAGATCGGCGATGTCGCTAAGGACATCCTGCAGCCAGAGCGTGGCGCGTTTTCCGACGGTGGTCGGCTGCGCAGGCTGGAAATGCGTGAACGCCAAGGTCGGCATGGAGGCGTATTTTTCTGCGAAATCGGCAAGATTCTTCACGACGGTCACCAGTTTGCCGCGCAGAAGTCGCAGCGCTTCCCGCATGATGATCAGATCCGTGTTGTCGCCGACATAGCACGATGTCGCGCCGAGATGGATGATGCCCTTTGCCTTCGGGCACTGCTCGCCGTATGCGAACACATGGCTCATCACATCGTGGCGCACGATCTTCTCTCTCGCTTCCGCCACTTCGAAATTGATGTCTTCGACATGCGCCTTCAATTCGGCGATCTGTTCGTCCGTGATGGGCAGTCCGAGAGACTGCTCTGATTCCGCCAGGGCGATCCAGAGTTTGCGCCAAGTGGAGAACTTGTGCTGTTCGGAGAAGATGCGCTGCATCTCCTTGCTGGCGTAACGTGCGGAGAAGGGACTCTGGAATGTGTCGTGCTGTGCCATTGTCTGTTGAAATATTATGAAATTGAAAAAACAATAGGCGGGAGTCGCAGAGGTGACTCCCGTCGTGTCTAGCGATCTAT
Organism: Lentisphaeria bacterium; assembly: GCA_024405235.1. GTDB lineage: Bacteria > Verrucomicrobiota > Lentisphaeria > Oligosphaerales > Oligosphaeraceae > UBA1724. Next base: position 1,132 of record JAKSPA010000282.1, on the reverse strand, counting down.
TAAGCCTTCAGTTTTGCCAGAGCGCCTTCGTATTTCTCCTGTGTCTTGGCGATGATGTCGGCTGGCAGTTCGGGCGCTGGCGGCTGATGGTTGAAGTGGATGGAATCCAGATAGTCGCGGACGAACTGCTTGTCCAGGCTGGGAGGGTTCTTTCCAGGCGTGTAGGACTCTTCTGGCCAGAAGCGGCTTGAATCTGGCGTGAGCACTTCGTCGGCCAGAACCAGTTCGCCATTTTCGTCCACGCCGAATTCGAATTTTGTGTCGGCGATGATGATGCCGCGTGCGCGAGCGTAGTCGGCAGCCTGGAGATAGAGGCTGATGGAGGCCTTCTTGAGCTTCTCGGCAAGATCGTCTCCGATCACCTTCTTGAGTTCTTCGAAGGTGATGGCCATGTCATGGCCGGACTCTTCCTTCGTGGTGGGAGTGAAGATCGGTTCGTCAAGCTTGTCTGCGTTGACATAGCCCTCTCTGAGCCGTATTCCGCAGACTTTGCCGCACTTCACCTAGCTTTCGTATCCTGAACCGGTGAGATAGCCACGGACGATGCACTCGACGGGAAGCATCTTGAGCTTCTTGACGATCATGGAACGGCCGTCCAGATCCTTTGCGTATTTCTGCAGGACTGCAGGATATTTTGTGACATCGGCGGTGATCAGATGGTTCTTCAGGCCAGTCAGGATGGAGAACCAGTTCAGGCTGACTTGCGTGAGCACGCGGCCCTTGCCTGGAATGCCGTTCGGCATGATGCAGTCGAAGGCGCTGATGCGGTCAGTGGCAACGAAAAGCAGAGAGTCGCCGAGATCATAGACATCACGGACCTTGCCTGTCTTCGGTGCGGTGATTTCAGGAATTGCGGTGCCGAGAAGAGCGCCGTTCTTGTCGTAGTTCATTGTAAAAACCTCTTTGATTTTGTATTGTGGATGGAAAAGAATGCGGGAAAACAATAAATGTATTCCATTAATAAAAAATCATTGATGAAATCGGCAGATTTTTTTAAAGTTCGCGATTGCATTTTTTTTTCGTGCAACGACCTTCAAATCCAGCAAAAGGCATTAACTTAACCAGAATCCTTATTTAAGAGGTCTTTTTTTACGGGAGTTCACCTCCATTTCATAATCTTCAACAAATCCCA
>JAKSPA010000281.1 GCA_024405235.1 Lentisphaeria bacterium | reverse complement strand
GAGACCTTCATGCAGTGCATGGCCTCCAACACACGCCCCAAGGATATGCGCCACGACTGGTATTCTTTGGGCCTGAACGCCTCGTCTGATGGCTGGATCGGCCACGGCGGCGCCCTGCTGAACTCCGCCTACGTCAATTGGAAGACCAAGGAAATGAAAATCTGGATCATCCAAATTGACGAAAGTAAGGAGCCTTGGAAGGCGGAACGCGAGGAAGCCGTCAAGAAATTCTTCCGACATGATTTCGACAGCGATTTCCAGAACGCATACACTGGCAGGACTGAATAATCTATAGCCTCTGACAGCAATGCAAAAAAAGCCAGTCCGTTTCGTAATATCCTAACGGACTGGCTTTTTTGTTGACTTACATTTCAGCACCGGGAGCCTTCTGCACAGGCGCGGCGGATTTCGCAGAAGCCATGCCACGCACCTCCGACATCTCCGCCTTCAGTTTCGGCAGCAGCGTCGCATATATTCCCTCTGGAATGCTCTTCAGCATGGAAACGCCTTCATTCCGCAATGCATAAGTAACGGGAATCCAACTATTTGTCCATCCTGTTTCAACCGCCCATGCACTCCAGCCGACGTCGGCCGAGCTGCCATAGTAGTCCCAAAGCTGCGTATCGAAGCCTCTGAACCAGACGCCGTCGAGTTCGGGATGCGCATCTGAACGGCTCTGTATTCGCGCGAGGAAATCAGCCATCTCCGCAGCCGCTTTGGCAAATCTGGCATCGCCAGTGGCCATTGCGGCCTCGTGCAGGCCAGGGAAGGCGTAGTTCACAGTGTATAGCAGATCGCAGCACGGATCGCCGTTCTCCTGAATCAGAGGCGCCTCTGTCACGCCGTAGTTCTCGTTGTCCGTCGGCGCAGGATACATTCCGAGACACGGCTTGCCGAGAAGTTCGCGCACGCCGCCGTGATCCAAAAGCGGCTCCAGCGCATTCCAGCAACGCTCCAGCCATGCGCGGTGCTCTGGCGTGTCCTCAATCTCCACAAGCATTGCCAGCGGCAGAAGCATTCGCGCGATCTCCTGCGCAAGGCCATTAGTCCAGATGACTTTGTTCGGGAAGAGATCCATATACAACTTAATGCCAGATTTCACCTTCTTGAGGAACTCCTCTTCGCCAGATGCGCGCCACGCCATCATGAAACCAGCCCACATCCACGCCTGGCTGTGCGCACGGTCGTGCACACACTCTTCCTTGTGATAGTAGTCCCAATTGCGGCCGTCGTCAAGGAAATCGCGCTTGAGACTCAGCGACGCCCAGCGGAAACCGAAGACTCCCGTGGTGCGCAGAACCGACAGCATGCAGCGCAGGAACTTCTCGTCGAAATCCGAAATGCCGCACCAAAGCGACGCAAGCATGGACGCCATGACAGAACGGCAGTTGTCGTCGCCGTAATATGTGTCGACGCCGTCGTAGAAGCGCAACATTCCATAGCAGGGATCATCCGGTTCGCCGCAGTAGAGCGAGCCGCTGAAAAGCTTCTCCATCACGGCATGCACGATCTTCTTGTCGGCAGGATTTCGATGCGACTTCCAGCCGTATGCGAATACGGGCAGGACTTCGCCGGTGCAGTCGCCGCGCGTGCGCGTGCCCATGCGCTGATTGCCATCCGCATCAATGGCGGACGTAAAGCCTTCGTATATGCCCATCGTGCTGTCCACCATATATTTGCGAAGCCACTTCAGATTTCTGTCGAACGCGGTCCTTCCTGCATTCGCGGGCAGTTTCTCCGAACTATCGTATGTAGGCCAGACAAGACTTGCGGCGGCATTGACGTCCCCTTGAACACCAAGCCATTCCAGAATGCGATTCCAAAGGAGCTTCCAGTCGGAGAGCGGCGCGAAACGTCCGCGCACGAAATGGCTCAAACTTGTCGTTGATATTAGAACGTTGTCGTATTGCGGATGGACGAACAGCACAGGAACCGAATCGCACGGAAGACCGAAAACCGCCTTGCGATAACCCGCCACGCGCGCAGAGACGATCCATGGCGATGCCACGACGGCGTCCGTGCGTCGAATCCAACACTCGTGCGCTGCAAGAATTCGGCACTCTGGCAGCGTCTCGCCAAGGGCATATCCTGCAACACAGAGACGATGATAGTCCAAGGCCTCCGCTTCGCCAAACGTCAGCCCGCCACACGCTTCGGAATATTCCACATACACGCGAAGCCCCTTCTGACGCGCCGCATCAAGCACCGCAGTGTCCAAAGCAACGCCACTTCCCGCAGGATATTCGCCCGCAAGACACATGATCGCATCGCCAGACGATGCACGCGCCACCGCGCATTTGACATCATCAACACAAAAGCCTGCAAGCAATCCTGGCAGATCGCTGCGGCCCGCATTTACATAGAAGACAGATGACATTTT
>JAKSPA010000280.1 GCA_024405235.1 Lentisphaeria bacterium | reverse complement strand
ATCCTGCTGTCTGCCACGGTGGGGCTGTTTCCCGAAAATGCGAAGATTGCATTATCGTCCTGGAAGTCCAGAAAAGCGTCGTGTTTTTCGGCAGTGCCGCCAGTAAGTGGCTGGAACCAGTGGGTGTAGTGTGTCGCGCCTCTGGAGATGGCCCATGATTTCATTGCGGAGGCGACTTCGTCGGCGATTGATGGATCCAGCGGCTGCATGCCGTTCAGAGTCGCCATGAGTTTTCTGTAGGTGCTTTTCGAGAGGTGCGCCGCCATTTTTGAGGCGTCGAATACGTCCTCTGCGAAATGCTCTAGAGCTGCCGCTCCCATTGGAGCACTTATTGGCAGATTGTGCTCTGCAGCCTCGAAGACTAGATTTGAACGCATGATGATGAATTCCCTGTCGTTGGATTTGTTAAAATCATTTGAATTCCACCACGCCGCCTTCGAACACGTGTCTGCGGCTTTGAACTCGTGAATTCGATGCTTCGCATTCTGAAGATGTGTTCGCTTTTGCGGCGGCGCTGTGGAAAAAATGTAATCTTATGTACTGTAATAGCAGAAAATGGGTTCCTGTTGTCATAGAATGAGATAAATTATGTACATGATCGATTTGCATTGCCATAGCAGAGCTTCAGACGGCTCATGTACACCTAGCGAAATTGTCGCACTTGCGGTCAAATGCGGCCTGCACGCCATCGCGTTGACGGACCATGACACCATGGACGGCCTGGCGGAATTTCGTCGGGCAGGCGAGGGCGCGTCTGTGGAATGCGTGCCTGGAATAGAACTTGCCAGTCGCAAGCAGGGCGAATACAACGGCTATCACATCGTCGGATTGTATCTGCGCGAGAGCGTTTCCGACGAGATGAGCGAGCTTCTTGCCTCATGCATACGGTGGCGTCAGGAGCGCAATCTTGGAATATTGGAGCGTTTGAACGAGAAGGGTTTTCCAGTCACGCTGTCGGAAGTCCAGCAGGTTGCGGGCGGCGATGTCATCGGACGTCCGCATATTGCGCTTGCGTTGGTTAGGCGCGGAATCGTTTCGTCAGTGGCAGGCGCCTTCGAGCGTTTTCTAGGTTCGGGCAAGGCGGCGTACATGCATCGTCAGGAGCCTAGTCCTGAGGCGGCGATTTCGGCGATTCATTCAATGGGCGGAGTTGCGATTTGGGCGCATCCCTTCACCAAGGGCAACAGGACCGTGCGTCAAATTCACCAGCTGGCGGTTGATTTGAAGGCGATTGGGCTTGACGGCATAGAAGTGCATTATTCCATGCACACGGCCAGGCAGGTCCAGAATGCCGCCGAGATAGCGCGTGAGGTCGGATTGCTTCCGTCTGGTGGTTCTGATTTCCATGGCCTGACCTTCAGGAATGTCCAAATGGGAATCGGCGCTGGAAATCTGCAGGTCCCAGACCGCTATCTGGAACCCTTGCGATTCTGCGCATCGCGATGGAATGCTTTGAATGGGTGAATTTATGCGCGTTCTTCTTTGCATGCTGATTCTATTTTGCGGAGTGCTTTTCGCGCAGAAGATCGATCTTGTGCGGAGAGGAAGCGATTTCGTGCCGTCTGGCGATGGCGGCACTGCGGCGCTTGTGCACGCAAAGAGCGGAACGCTTGAACTGAAGACGAATTTTCGGCAGGATGGGTCGGCGCGAGCCTGTTGGGATCTTCCTTTTAAATATGATTTAAGTACGTGCGCGGGAGTACGTGTGCGCGTTCGTTGCCAGAATGCGGATCTCGCAAGGCAGATTGATTTCTTCCTGCACGTCGACGGCGTGTGGTACAAGGCCGAATTCACTCCGAAGACGAGTGGCTTGTGGGAGGAACAGGTGATTTCAAAGGCCGCATTCGTGCCGGAAGGGAAGGGCGGTTCCTCCTGGAGCAAATGCGACAGGCTGCGCATATCGGCATGGCGCGGTTCCGCCGGCGCATTCTCTTTGCAGTTGGCGCTTTGCGAATTCATGCAGCCGAATGTTTCGCTGGCGCTGGTGCGCGGCGGACAGAAGAAGGAGATGTCTGAAGACGCACGGAAGGAGGCGCTCAGATATTCGCGGCTTTTGGGAGAGACGTTGGCCGAAGGCGGCATTTATCCTGCGGTCATCGACGAGGCGGATGTGACGGCGACCACGCTGCGTGGCTATGCCTGCGCTGCTCTTCCTTCCGGCGATTCGTTGGACGATGGCGTTGTGAATCAGCTTTGCTCGTATGTGCGACAGGGCGGAAAAGTCGGCGCTTTCTATACGATTCCGCCGAGACTTTCCACAGCGATGCGACTTCCAGCAGGAAAATTCATGCGGTCATCGACGCTGCCTCAGCCGGTGGCGCAGATCAAGACAGCAGGCGGCGCGTCGTTCAGGCATGAGATTCTTCATCTCGTGGGTCAGTTCGTACA